>DATAWG010000087.1 GCA_036267355.1 Pirellulales bacterium
CGGCGCGCGGTGGCAAAGTATCCTGACATCGATCCTTCGCACCTGCGAACAACGATCCCGCCGCACCATCGACTACCTGATCAACACCCTTTCCCAACCGCCCCCCTCAACATCGCCTTGCTGAGGCGGTAAACAATTACTGACAAAGCTTTATGCTAGCTGGGGAACTAGGATTCGAACCTAGACTAACTGGTCCAGAGCCAGTCGTGCTACCGTTACACCATTCCCCAATCCGATTCAAAGTTGGCCAGAAACGACGACGAATTCGACCGGCCGCCATGCGTAGATTCTCGTCCAAAATGCGATTCTTAAGGGTAGGGCAGATCGACAACCCGCGTCAAGTGCGGCGGCGGCTGGAAATGGGGCGCGCGATCGCGAGCTGATGATCGCGAGTCGGTTCGCAAGCGCGGCCGATTGAATTGCGTGCCGTTCGCTCAAAGCTATTTGCGCTTCGGCCGCGCGCTTGGTCGGCGGCCGGGCGAATTCGTCGGCCAGAATCAGGAGGGCGATGGCAATCCCCGAAAGCAACACGCCCGACGGTTCTGTCACCGCCGCTGCACCGCTGCCGATTGTCGCGCGGTTATTTGCGCTGCTAAACTCGCCGCCTGCGCCAAAGGCCGTCGCCATACCTCCGGACCCGCCTGTCGAATCGGCATCAAGCGAATCGCTCGAAGAGAATGTCAGCGCGCTCGAGCCCGAATACCGGAGGCATGGCCTCGGCAGCCGTATGGTCGGAATATGCCTCGCATCGTTGAGAAAGCTCGGTATCCTGAAGTGCAACATTTTTCGCTATTCGGGAAATGAGTTGGGTGAGCAGTTCTGGCGGCGGCACGGTTGGTCGCAGCGCGACGATCTGCAAGTCTTCCAGATACAATGCTCGGAGGCTTTCGTAACGGTGCCCGAAGGCGGACCAAGAACGAGAATTGTCGAGCGAGACTGACGCGAAAGCCATGACCAGCGATTCAAAGCAAAACTTGCTCCGATATGCGTTTGCCATTGGCAGCGTTGCATTGGCTTGTCTGGTGTGGTTCTGCCTGACGCCGCTGATCGGATATCGAGTCACCTCGGCATTCATCCTGGTTGCAGTTCTCGCGACGGGCCGCTTTGCCGGCCTAGGACCATCGTGTCTCGCATTGATAGCCGGCGGGGTCTTCCTCGCCTATGTCGAATATCTGCGGTTCGGGACTCGCGAGTTCATCGCGTTGAATATTGTAGTCATCTACTTCTTTCTCGGAACGATCCTCGTCTTGCTTACACATTCGGAGCGAACCGCCCGCCAAACGGCCGACACGAACGCCGAACGACTTCGGCTATTGGCGCTCCAGGCGCCCGTGGGAATCTCGCTGAGCGATCCCGAGGGGCGGGCATTCTTCGTGAACCAAGAACTGTGTGAAATCGCGGGGGCCGAACCCGAAGAATTCATGGGCGTTGGTTGGCGGCAATTCATCCATCCCGACGATCGAGAGCGGCTCGTCGAAACAGGACGGGCCGACATCGCCGCCGGCAAAACGAGTTCGTCGGCGACCTTCCGGTTTATCCGGAAAGACGGCTCGATCCGTTGGGCATCGAGCACCAGTTCGGTCGTCGTCGATGCCAGCGGAAAGCCGTCGGGACACGTCGGCGTCACCGAGGACATCACGAGCCGAAAGATTGCTGAAGATGCCCTGCAGGCCAAGGAAGCTCAACTCCGAGGAATTTTGGACCATACGTCGGCCGTCGTTTACCTGAAGGATTTGCAGGGCCGCTATCTTGTCGCCAACCGCCGCCATCAAACGATGTTTCAGAGATTTGGCCCGACCATCGTCGGAAAGACGGATTCCGAATTCTTTCCACCGTCGATCGCGCGTCAGTTTATCGAATTCGACCAAAAAGTGATCGACGCGAAGGCGCCGCTTGTGTTCGAGGAACATGCCCCGCACGACGATGGGCTGCACGTTTATCGTTCGATAAAATTTCCCGTCATGGATGAGGCGGGCAGAATGATCGCCGTAGGAGGCATTTCCACCGACATCACCGACCTGCAACAAGCCCACGACGCGTTGAGGAAGAATGAGAAGTTGCTGCGAAACCTGATCGATGTTCAAGAGAACGAAAGGCACCTTCTGTGCCACGAATTTCATGACGGGTTGATACAGTATGCCGTTGGATCCTTGATGGCGCTTGAGGGATTTCAGAGTGGCCATTTGCCCTCGGGTGCGGCGGATGCTTCGCAGATCATCGACAAGGCGATCGCCAATTTGCGCAAAGGCGTCGACGATGGCCGGCGAGCGATCCGCGGGATTCGGCCGGCCGTGCTCGACGATTCGCCCCTGGAAGCCGCTTTGCACGACCTGATCGACCAATTTCCGGCGTCCGAAATCATGGTCAAGTTCGATTGCGACCCCGAGATCGGCCGCCTGCCGAACGCGGTTCAGACCACGGTTTATCGCGTCGTCCAAGAGGCGTTGAACAACGCCAAAAGGCACAGCGGAACCGACGTCGTGCGGATCCAGTTGCGGAAGTCGAAGGACGATCTGCATCTGGAACTGCGCGATTTTGGATGCGGTTTTGACGTAAAAATCCGTGCCGGCGGCTTTGGCTTGCTGGGAATGTCGGAGCGGGTTCGGCTGCTCGGAGGCGACTGCTTGATCGAGAGCGAAAAAGAAGTCGGCACGACGATCAAAGTCCGATTGCCGCTCGCCGACCAACCGCCGGCCGACGGCAGCGGATGAGCCGTCGCCGTGCGGCGCGCGCGGCCGGAGCAGCGGTATTCGGCACGTCGTTGCCGGAAGGCGTTGCCGCCTGAATAAACGACCGACTAGGACGAACCTGCCGGTCGCCTACCGTGTCTCGTCCCGTTTTGAACGGCCCTGTCAGGGCCGAGTCGTCGGGCGCCGCGGTTGGACCCAGGCCTCCACCGCGTGCGCGGCTCCGGCCTGGTCTTGTAGAATCGGCCTTTCAGGCCGCGGGGAGACGTACAGGGGATGGGAGTCAATTGAAATGACTCACGGCCCCTTTAATTCAGCCCCGGCAGTTCGCAGTTAGCGGGTAATCGCTTTTCTCGGCGCCATCACGCGTTGCGGGCCGTAGGGGTTCTGGCGCAGTTCGGCGGCTTGCTCCAGCAGGATGCGGCGCACTTCGAGAATTGTCAACGGATGGCGTTGGACCGCCATGTGGTCGGCGGGAACGACCACTTCGGATTCCGCCTGGTCGTCGTGGGAGCTCGCGAGCGGCACCAATCCGTCGCTGTCGCCGACGACGCGGCCCAGAAGATCATGCTCCGGCAGTTGGCCGATGATGGTGTTGTAGGTCACCCACGGAGCGTGCGTTGCATGGAGCATGGCGGGCAAGAACGTGCATTGCGGCGAAAGCGAATCGATGCTCGTCGAGACGCGCAGCAGCGAACTCGGCGGAAAAAAGCCAGGATTCGCGGCCAGCAGATCTTTCGTGCTTGCCACCTCATCCTTCGGCCGGGCAATCAGTCGCCGCCCGATCCATTGCGTTGTCTCATTCGACACTTTCGTGCCGCGGAGCGGTGTGGCGATTTCGACGACGCGGCGAACCGATGGATTCGGCTCGAAGAAAAAGATGTCGGCGAGATCGGCCCGCAAGCCGGCGTCGGCCTTAAGCTGCGAAAACGGTCGGTCGCTTACTAGCCGCCAAAAATCGTCGCCGCTGGAGATCGTTTGCAGCCGAGCGATGAGGCCTCCCATGCTATGCCCCACCAGCACCATTTGGTCGAGCGCCAAGTCGCGTCGTTCTGGATCCAAGGTCGTGCGGAGCCGGGCCAGAGTGCGTCGCAACTCGGCCGCGCTATCCCAAAACGGCTCACCGGTCGGATAGGTGTAGAACCAGAACTGGTAATTGGCCCGCAATTCGGCGGAGCGGTGCAGCGTGTTGAACATCTCCATCCAGGTGAACGGGCCCGACCAAAGCCCGTGGATCATCAGCACCGGAATCTTGTTCGGCTGAAACGGCTCGAGCATGTAGAGGCCGGACAGGTGTTTCGGCGAATCGGGCCGGAGCAGGCCGATCGTCGGCTGGCTGATTTGCTGTAGCGCGGGGTCGTTCAAGCAATAGGCCAGCGGCGTGCTCAGATCGGTTTCCAGCGGAATTCGCCGCTCGCCGACCGTCACATCGGTTGCCGTCAGGGGGTCGTACAATTCGATCACCGCGCGGTGATGTACGCCAGCGGATGCGATCGGGCCGCTGGAATTGCCGGATGCTCCGCTGGCAGCAGCCGCGGGATGGTCGGGCAATAGGCGCAGGAACGCCGTTATCGGGAATGCCAGGCCGGGTGCGTAGTACGGGCCGGCTGGATCGAAGCGTCCGGAAGGATTTCGCACGACGATGAGCGGCACTCCCAGGCCGAATGTGCGATTCGCATTGTTCAGCCCGGTGACTTTATAGTCTGAAGCGAATTCGACGCGGCCAAAATCCTCGTCGTGCCACAATCCGCCCCGAACCGCCACCTCGACATCCCATTGCTGGCCGCTCATTTCGATTGTTTGGCGCGCGCCGGGGTGGAGCAAACCGTCGGTGCGGGCGATTCGCAACGAAGCTTCCAGCGCCGCGTTGTAAATATCGCAGGCGCCGCGGAACTCGGGGTCGTATGGATTTCGGCCGGCAAAGCCTTCCGAGCCCATCAGATAGAAATGGGCATGTAGCACCGCGGCTGCGTACAAATCGCGCGATCCGGTGATGTCTGCCTTGTGCTGCAGCTTGAGGGCACCGATATACGCCACTTCGGCGGCCGTGTAGTTGCCCTCCGGCGAGGGCTCTTTTTGAACGACGGCTTCGACTTTCGCCAAAAGCTTGCGCGGATCGCCGGCCAAATCGTCGACCAGATCGTAGCTGCGCAGGAATTCGAGCGCTCGCGGGCTTGGCTTCGGGCCGCCATGCGCTGAAAGCGACAGGCGCTCTTGGAGCGGATTTTCGGGGGCGAGACGAGCAGTTACGTAACGCGTTGGCGTGCAGCCGAGCATGGCTGCCACGATGAGGAGCGCGCCGATGATTGCGAGCGGCAACTCCCGCCGCCGCGCGATCGCATGGACCGAAACGCTTTGCCCGAGGGTCGACACTCGCACTGAAGCTCTTGCGGGATTTTGAGATTTGCGATCCATCGCAACAATTCCGCAATGCCCGGCTTCGGCCTCGATCCATCGACACCGTTAGGACGACACTCCGCCACGGAGCGCTTTGCCCTTGCGGTAAGCAGCACTGGCGGAGCCAGTGGCACACGGGCAAGCAGCGCCGGCGCAGCCATTGCTGACGAGCTAGGCTCGGCCGAAAGAAAACTTCTCCACAGACTCCTCTTCCCCTGCGGAGAGGGCAAGGTGAGAGGTCCAAAGAGCGGAAGTTATTTTTCGGCCGAGCCCTATCTGCTAATCCGCACTGCAACTCCGCCGGAGCTTACAGCGGCGCAACCCTCGATCAATGCGGACATTAGAAGCCGAGGCCGGCGCGGTCAATGCCGAACAGGCCACGCAGCGCTAGCGTCGACCAACACCCTCCACGCGGACGGAGCGATTGGCCCCGGAGAGCCTTATTTGCTAGCGGGGCAGATGGGGTGCGGCTGAACCGAGAATCGCGGGCGCGAGCCGGATCGGGGCCGGCACTACTGCCTTGGCGCGATCCGGGGCGGGTTTCGGCTCCTCGCTCTCGTCGCAATTGGTAGCATCTTGCGCCGCGGAGTGAGTGTCGTCGAAAGCCCGTAGCTCTCCTCGCACGATGTGCACGGCGGGGGGCGCTTCGATTCCGAGTGTAACGCGTGCTCCGGAAACACGAGTGACCACAACGACGATACCCTCGCCGATCACGATTTTTTCGCCCACTTTGCGTCTTAGAATGAGCATGACAATCCCTCCTGAATTGCTTCGCTAAACGTTGAAAGGATTTCCCGACCTTTCTGATAACGAGAAGATATTGCAACCGACGTACCGGCTATGCCATTCGTGCTTTTCACGTTCACTCGCCGCGACGTAACCGATTGGAAACATGTAAGTTGCAAAAATTATTGGTTGGATTAGGTGCCCGAAATGGAAAAAGTTGTCACTGAAATTTTGTCCCGATTCGAGCCATTCAGTCTCGAAATGAGACGAGATTCGCCCAGTGCAAAGCAATAAAACTATTGGCTTCAATTTGCGAAGGAATGTGGGCGCTGGCGGGAGGAGCTGCTTCGAGGCTTTGTTGATTGATGGGCTTGAGGGTCCGCGAGCGTGAATACGCTAGGGATGGGGGAGCCCGCATTCATGCGAGAGGTGCTATAATCGATCGACGTCCGTCTGCAGGAATCGATCCGACGATGAAAATCGCATATATCTCGGCTGGCGCCGCGGGGCGATATTGCGGGGCCTGCCTGCACGACAACACGCTTGCCGCGGAATTGCACCGTCAGGGGGCCGACATCCTGTTGGTCCCCACCTACACCCCGCTGCGCACCGACGAACCGAGTGCGAGCGGATCGCGGGTGTTCTTTGGCGGCGTGAATGTTTTTTTGCAACAGCACTCGGCGCTGTTTCGCCATACGCCCTGGTTTCTCGATTCGCTGCTTGATTCGCCGAAGCTGCTCGAGTGGCTTTCGGCGCGCAGCGCTGGGATGGATGTTTCGAAGCTCGGAGCGCTAACGGTTTCGACACTCGCCGGCCGCAAGGGGCGGCAACGCAAGGAAATCGCCAAGCTGATTCGCTGGCTCGCCGGCGACGTTCGACCGGACGTGGTTCATTTGTCGAACGTCATGTTGGCGGGGATGGCTCCGGCCGTGCGCGAGGAATTGCGAGTGCCGATTGTATGCACGCTTTCGGGCGAAGATATTTTTCTCGAGCAGCTCTCCGAGCCGCACTACAGCCAAGCTCGCGCGCTGCTGAAGCAACAGGCGCAGTACATCGATCGGTTCGTCGCGCTGAATCGCTATTTCGCCGATTTCATGGCCGACTATTTGGAGGTCGATCGCGGCAAGATCGAAGTGATTCCGCACGGGCTGAATCTCTCCGGCCATCATCGCCGCCAGCCGCGAGAAATTGCCGCGGAAATTACGGTCGGCTATTTCGCGCGCGTGGCCATGGAAAAGGGATTGCACATTCTGGCCGACGCATTTTGCCTGTTGGCCAATCGAGCCGATATGCCGCCGTTGCGGCTGCATGTGGCCGGCTACATGTCGAGCGGCGATCGGCCCTATTTCGAGCAGGTCACGCGGCGGCTCACGGAAGCAGGGCTAGCGGATCGTTTCGAATACCATGGCGAATTGGATCGAGCAGGCAAGATCGCGTTTTTGCAATCGCTCGACGTAATGTCGGTGCCGACGGTTTATCACGAGAGCAAGGGCATTTCGGTGCTCGAGGGAATGGCCAGCGGAGTGCCGATGGTGTTGCCCAGCCATGGCACGTTTCCGGAACTGATCGAGCGGAGCGGGGGCGGCTTGCTCTGCGATCCGCTCGATCCGCGCTCGCTGGCCGACAAATTGGCCGAGTTGATTCGCGATCCGGCGCTGGCGATGGAGTGCGGACGTCGCGGTCACGAATTGATCCACGGCGAGCACTCCGCTGCGCTCATGGCGCGGCGGCATCGGGCGCTCTACGAGCGTGTGTTGGGCGAAAGGGCCGGAGGCCAGGGATCGGCGATCGGAGGCCGGGAATCAAAAGACGGCGAGGAAGAGGCGGCTGGAATGCTGCGGAAACCCTAGGGCACACGGGCCACGACAACCCGTCCCATGCCCAGGGAAGGCCGCCCTACATGGCAGCATCAGCGAGGACGGCGCCGTTGATCGGCGTGGCTATTCATTATTCGCATCCTGCCTCACGGTCCGAACATAGCTCGCGAGCAGTTCGAACGCCTCATGTTCGCGTGGGCCGCCGGTTTTTTCAACCAGCACGGCCAGCCCTGTCAGTTCCGCTTCGATTTCGGCTCGCGGAATCAGCCCGATTCGCGTGGCGAGGATTGCCGCTTCAACGACGGCATGCTTCGCCCGGTTGAAGCCGAAAAAATCGCGTTCCCCGCCCCGATCAACCACGTCGGCGACGATCTCGGTTCGGGCGTGGCCATCGTCGATCGAGCGTATGCGAAACGCATACCAGCGGCAAGCGTCGACCAGGATGACGCCCACCACTGCCGCGGCCGGCCGCACTTCCGGCAACGGATCCAGCCGATCAATGGCGGCTTGGGCGAGAAGCAGGACGTCGTCGGTGACATGAAAAACTCCCTCGCCGGTCCGCTTCAAGTTCGCGTAGGTGGTCGAAGTCTGGTAGGGACGCAGCAGGAGCCGGTCGAACGATTCGTCGACGCGCGGGCCCATCGGCGCGATGTTCGCGCTGCCGTTGGCGTTGAGCGTCGTGACGATGCCTTCAAGGATCATGGGCAGGACCGTTGGTGGGACGAAGGGGTCTGGAACCTCTCCCGGCAAAGGGGTCAGGCACATTTTTCGGCGGGATGATTTGTTGCGGGTTTGAGGCTGTTTGGAGGCCGAAAAATGAGCCAGACCCCAGCGCGTCAAAACGTCACCGGCGCGCGCGGAGAATTCGAGACGGTTTGTTGCATCGCTCGGCGTTCGTCGGCGATCGACGGAATCCGTGCGGGCAGTGGGAGGCCAGACAATCGCAAAAAATTCGCCAATAGCGAATAACCCGCCTCCGTCAGGATAGATTCCGGATGAAACTGCAAGCCGATCACCGGTCGCCGGCGGTGGGCAATCGCCATCACGATTCCGTCGGCCGTGCGGGCAGTGACTTCCAATTCCGCGGGCAGGCTCGCCTCTTCCACCACGAGCGAATGGTACCGGCACGCCACGAGCGGATTCGGCACACCATCAAAAATGCCGCGGCCATTGTGATACACTTCCGACGTTCGGCCATGCATCGCCTCAGCGGCCCTTCCGACGCGCCCTCCCAGAGCCACCGCGATGACCTGATGCCCCAGGCAAATCCCCAAAATTGGCATTTCATTATGCAGCTCACGGACGATTTCGATCGAACAGCCGGCCTCGTTGGGCGTACAAGGCCCCGGCGACAACACGACCGCATCTGGCCGCGCAGCCCGCACTTCCGCGGCATCGATGGCATCATGCCGGACGACGCGCGTCTCCTGTCCCAGCCGCTGAAAGTAGCGAGCCAGATTGAATACGAAACTGTCGTAGTTATCGATGAGTAGCAAGCTAGGGTGAGGGATTAGGGCGAGGGATTAGGATGAGCAAGCGGGAAGTGTCGTGGTTCGGCATCAGAGAGGACTTTCGTTCGTGTTAGGTGTTGGCGACCGCTTGCGCGTTCCCTAAGCCGTCACTCTAAACCCTCACCCTAATGCCCTGATCATTCCTTCGGCTTTGTGCCACGTTTCTTCGTATTCGCGGACCGGGTCGCTTTGGGCAACGATCCCGCCGCCGACCGGCATTTGCCACCAGCCGCGCCCGGCCGTGATCGTGCGGATCAAAAGGTTCATGTCCATGGAACCATCAAAGCCCAAAAATCCCAGGCAACCGCAATAGGCTCCGCGAGCGGTGGGCTCAAGTTCGGCGATGATCTGCATCGCGCGGATTTTCGGGGCGCCGGAGATCGAACCGCCGGGGAATGCGGCCCGAATGAGATCGATCGCCGTGTTCCCGGTGGTGAGCTCTGCTTGCACGACCGACACCAAATGCTGCACGAACTCAAAAACCTCGAGCCGGCAAAGCTCGCTGACCGTGACGCTCTCTGGCAGGCAGACGCGGGCCAGATCGTTGCGCAGCAGATCGACGATCATCACATTCTCGGCGTTATCCTTTTCGCTTTCCCGCAATTCGTCGCCGGCGAACAAATCGGCCTCGGGCCGGGCCGTGCGGCGACGCGTGCCCTTGATCGGCCGCGCTTCGACCCGCCCATCGGCAACGCGCAAGAACCGCTCGGGCGATGCGCTGACAATTTGAAACTCCCCCAGATCGAAATAGCCCGCCATCGGCGCCGGGTTTCGCTCGCGGAGCCGCAGATAGAGCGACACCGAATCGTCCGTCGCCGGGCAAAGCAGCCGCTGGGAGAGATTGACCTGAAAGATATCGCCGGCGCGAATGTATTCGATGGCACGGGCAACTGTGGCAATATATCGTTCGGGCGAGAAGTTGCTGGTGAGCCGTGCTCCACGAACGGCATCGCCTGCGAATCGTTCGTCGATGGAGAATTGCGGGGCTAGTCGAGCGGCATCGATCTCCCGACGAGAATTCGGCGAGCGGGCGCGGTCCGGGCGAGAGCCGATTTGCGACGTTTCGAGCAATTGTCGGAATTGCTGCGCTCGTCCGCGAGCTCGTCGGCGGCGCGCGGGGCTCTCGATTTCGGGAAATCCCTGTGAGATGATCCAAGCCCGACCCTCGAAATGGTCGAATGCGACGACGAGGTCGTAGAGCCCCATCGCCATTGTCGGAATCTCGAATTCGTCGCAGCGCGGCGGTGGCAAACGTTCGAGTCTGTGAGCGAAATCATACGACAGCAATCCGGCGGCGCCGCCCTGAAACGGTGGCAGGCCGGCAATCGGGGCCGACGAAAACGCCGCCATTCGCCGAGCAAGATCCGCCAGTGGATCGGCCGCCTGCTCGGAATGCCGCGCCTCCGTGAAGTCGAACGGATCAGCGGCGACGAACGAATAGCGGCCAAGCTCGCGATCGCGCCGTGCACTGTCGAGATATAAGCAGTGCGGCAACACCGAAAGGCGGCGAAACACTGCCTCAGCCGCCGGCGCGGGATGCAATTCTTCGATCCAAATCGATTCGTCGGCCTCGGCCGCGCGGTAGGGCGCGATCGTGTCGTCCGAGATTCCAGCGCTCGTGAGACCCGCGCCCGCGATCGATCCGCCGTTGCGAGCAGTGGGTGGCGTCATGGCAATGCAGCCGGGGAAGGCGGATCGTTCGGTGGCGGATCGGCCGCTCCGTGCGGCGGTTCTTTTTCAGGCTCGGCCGGTTTGGTTCGCTTGAGCCGGTGGCTTTGCTCAGGGCGGGTCAGATAACCCCAGTCCAACGCTTCATCTTGTCGATAATCTTTCGAAAGGGTCAGTGCGGTGACCGCCTTGGCCATCTCGTATCCTAAGTAAAAGGCATGCCCGGCGTCGAGGTTGCGCCGCTGCATGGCGAGCAATTGTTCGGCCAGCACAAACGGATCGCGGTCGGCAAGATGCAGCCCCGCGCTGACGACATGAATCCGGCCATCCTCGGCAAAGATGCGGTAGTTGTTGTCTTTGATCTCGGCCGCAAGGCGATCCAATTGTTCGTCGCCGAAACGGGCCGGCTCCGGGCCGCGGAGCATGATCAGCCGCGGGTCGACGTGCTTTGGCAACGTGCGATGCCGCACCGCATGATAGACCAACTGCCGAGCCACATCGCATTCGCCCACGCTGCCCCGGGCCCAATTGATCACCTGCGTCGTCAGCACGCTGCGAATCCCGAGCTCTTCGCAAATCGCCAGCAGCAACACATTGATGCCTGCGGAATCGACGTCGGTCAGCTCCGTCAAGTTTCCGACGCCCATCAGCATTTCCGCATCGGGAAACCGGCGGCGAACTTCGAAATAGCGGAGCAAGCTGGCGGCAAAACCAAGCCCGATCGGCTCCAGCACGGCGTCGATCCGCAACCGGACGCCGGCCGCCGCCAGATGGGCGACGGTTTCTTCGAGGCCGGGAAGGAGACTGTCCCCTTTTGCTCCGAAGACTTCGCAAAAGGGGACAGTCCCCGGGACTTCGCAAAAGGGGACGGTCGCCGGTTCGGCCGGGAGGTCCGGCACCACGACCACTTCGCAGCCCCAATCGACGGCCGCCTCGCGGTTCGACGAATTCACCGACAACACCAATTCGGCGCCTGCCCGCACCGCCGGCTCGATTTCACGCGGATCGAGACTATCGATCGACACGCGATGGCCGGCGTCGCGCAGGGCTCGCACCACGTCGGCCACGCCACTCCACGGTCCGCCCGGATCGCAGCCGACGTCGATCATGTCGGCCCCATCGGCAGCCAATCGCCGAGCTTCCGCAAGGATTGCGAGAAGCGGCAACCGCGGGCAATGATTGATCTCCGCGACGATTTGGATGTCGCGGGCGCCGTAGTCGGTTGGGGGCGGCTCGTGGCCGAAAAATGCGGCCAGCCGGCGCAAATCGCGCGGCCCGCGCTCGACAGGCTTCGCCGCCGCTTCCTCGACCGGCCGCAAGTCGCCTTCGCAATAGCCGGGCAAGAGCACGCGATCGGCATCCGGCGGCACATGAATTCGCCGCGCGATCCACTCCGGCGTCATCAGCGCCGCGACCGTGATCGGCAGCACGTCGATCGTATAGCTGAAGCCGACGCGGGCGGCCAGCTGCGCCAATTCTTCGCGCAGCGCGTGTTCCGCCAACCGCCCCGTGACGAAATGAATCCGCTCAGGTCGGTCGGGTTGCATTTGTCGCCCTGAGAACGAGCTTTGCTGTTCGCCGCAAAATCACGGCATCGCTCGTTTGACGAAATCGGCGAAGTCTTGTTTTAGCTTGCGATGCGAATCGCGGTCGATATACATCATGTGGCCCGCTTCGTAGTATTGCCAATCGACGTTCTTCAGCATTTCCGGATGCAAGCCGAGATGATTGAACGTGTATTGCACCGAGAAATACGGCGTCACGTTGTCGTAATAGCCCGCGCAAACCATGACCTTTAGATGCGGATTTTTCATGAAGGCCGAGCGGAGCAGGCCGGTGGTTTCGGCGTAGCCGTTGCTCGACTCCCAATCCCAGGGGAGATGCACCAGCACGTTGTAGACCATGTCGGTCTTGTAGCCGAGTTCGTCGCGGATGTATTGCTCGAACGCGGCTTCGAACGGCGGCCGGACAAGCGAGCCCGCGGGATCGAACTCGACACGGTCTTCAATGCTCAGCGGCGCGGGAGCGGTCAGCCGGCCATCGTAGCCGCCGATCACCAGCTTCTGGTCTTTCAGCAATTGCCGGGCAAAATGCCCGGATTCGACGCGCAAGTCGCTGTCGTCGATGTAGCGCGGTTCGATGCCCGTGTAGCGGGCCAATTTGCCGACGGCCGCTTTTCGCTCCGCCGCGGATAAATCGCTTCCGCGATTGAGGATCGACACATAATCGTTCATCGCCCAATGCTCGGATTCCTTCAGCACGGCTTTTAGATCCTTTTGCTGTAGGTCGGCCGGCAATTTCTTGTGATACCAGGCGTCGGCGGTGTAGGTGGGCAAGTGCAAAGCCGTGGGCAACCCGTTGAACAAATCCTCTTCCAGCACGCCCATGTTCAGAACCGTCGAAATCAATACGATGCCATTGAAGGCGATGCCCTTTTCGATGAGCGTGCCCGCCAGCCCGGCGGCGCGAAACGTGCCATAGCTTTCGCCGGCCAAAAACAGCGGCGACAGCCAGCGATCGTTGCGAGTGATATACATGCGGATGAACTCGCCGACGGATTGAATATCGCCGCGCACTCCGTTGAGTTGATGGGCGATTTCGGGCGTCTTGGCCCGGCTGTAGCCGGTGCCGACCGGATCGATGAACACCAGATCCGTTTGATCGAGCCACGTGGATTCGTCGTCGATCAATTGGAAGGGCGGCGGCGGCATGTCGCCTTTGTCGGTCAGTTTTGGACTGCGGGGCCCCATCGCGCCCATGTGAACCCAGATCGAAGCCGAGCCGGGGCCGCCGTTGAAGGCGAACGTCAGCGGCCGTTTGGCGCGATCGGCGCCATCGAGCGTGTAGGCCATGTAGAAGATATGGGCCTCGGTTTCGCCGCGCGCATTCTTGATCGGCATCTGCGCGACCGTGGCGGTGTAGGCGATCGTTTTGCCGCCGACGGTGATTTTGTGGTGCGTCGCCACCGGCGTTTCGTCGACCGCTTCCGCCGACACGGCGCTTGCCGCCGATGGGCCAGGCGATTGCTCGGGATGATGATGGCCGCGGGCGGCCTCTTGGATGGCGCCGGGATGCTCGCTCCCGGCCGGCTCGTGCTTCGGCTGCTCGGCTTTGATTTGCTCGGTTTCGCCCTGGTCAGTTTTTGCTGTGCCGTTGGGCAGGGGAACCGTTGCCGCAGCAGTCCCGTGGGGCGCGGGCGATTGTGCGGCAGAGCTTTTCGCCGGTGCCGTTGACGACGCCGACGCTTTGGATGGCGCCTGCGCGGGTTGGTCGGCTAGCGCCGGCAACGCGACGAAACAGAGCAAGATCGTGTATCGCAACTTCATGGAGGATTTTCCCTGGGATTTCTCGGGGGAACTGCTGGGGTGCGTTTCTTAGGGTACACAGCGAAGTTGACGGGGGCAACTTACCGCTAATGAGGGCGCTGGTGGCCGTCCAGGGAAGGCCGGGGACGGCGATTGGCAGTGGTCGACGCGGTGGGGGCCTTCCCTGGGCTTGGGTGGAAATGCGCGGCGCGGAGTGATTCGCTAGAACGGCATCGCGGGGTTAGCGACGACTTTGTAGCAGGCCCCGATTTGATTCCCGGCGGCGTCGACGCCGATCACCAGTGTGATCAGATGTTCGACTTCATCTTTGTACATCGTCGCCATTTGGCCATCCTCCATGACCAGCGCGGTTCCTTCGCCGTCGTAGTTGAAACAAACGACATCGATTCGCTGATAGCCGAATGGATTTTCGCCGCTGTCGCCGACCCGTTCGAGATGCAGTTGCATAGCGTCGTCTCCACAGGATGGGATTGCAATCGGCCGCGCGCTTGGTTGTATCACGCCGGTGAGGCAACTAAAATGGCCAGCTATTCTAAACCTCCATGGATGGGTTACTCGAACTCGCGATTTTGGTAATCCTATGAAACACCGGCTTAATTTGCGGTCGGCAAGCCATTTCCAGGCCGCATCGCTTCTCTGCGCATTCGCTTGCATCGTCTGTTTTGCGGCGTCGGCGATGGCATACCCGCCCCGCAGTGGCCGCCTCGGCCCGCGCGACCGCGATCCGGATTCGCAAGGCGACGATCAGGACAAGGCACCGGCAGAGCCGGCCGGCGGCGGTCCGGCGCTGCGGAATGCGGAGTCGGCGCTTTCGAGTTGGCTCGACCGGCTGGAGGCGTTTCTGCCGCGCAGCGCTGCGGATTTCGGCCGGCAAAACTTGTCCGAGTTCGACCAGGAGACGCAGGGCGTCGAAGGCTGGTCGGCCGAAACCGCCCGCTTCGATCCGCCCCCCACGCCCGAAGAACTGAAGCAGATCGTCAATCTCTTGCTCGATTCGAAAGACCGTGTCGATCGGGCGCTGAATCGAACGCTGAATCTACGCATCGGGCTGGCAGCGCTCGACAAATCGATGCAGCACGATTCGGTACGGCATTTCCTGGCCACCACTTCGGGCTTGATCGATCTATCGGGCCGGCTGCGCTATTTGCTCTTCGACGCGTTGAATTACGCCGCGGAAGAGGGCTCTGAATTGCCCGCCGCTCGCGATCAATTTCTAGACGTGCTCACCGCGCATCGCAGTTCGATCGGAGCGGTCGTGGCCGTCGGCGCGCTGTTGTTCGACCCCGTTTCGACCGATCCGGCGGAACGGATCGAGCCAATGCCCGCGTCCGTAAAGCGGAAGGTGCTGAATTTGGTTGCCGCGACGGGGCAAATGGATTTGCTGCCGCAAGTCGCCGCGTTTGCCCGCGATCCGAGAACCACGCCCGGCCTGCTCCTGGCGGCCGCGGAGACGATTCGCATGGTTGGATTGCCGCAAGACGTGCGCCCCGGGCAAGACCCTGAGGCGCCGAAGCCGGCGATCACCGCTCGCGAGCTGCACGATTTGCTGGCGAAAGTGGCGGCGGATCGCTGGAGCGCCGACGAACAGCCGCGCGTCGATGAACTTCTGTCCTGGCTCGACGAGCGGGCCAAGAAGGGGCTCAGCGAAGATCGGCTCCGGCTGGGGCGATTCGACGTGCAACCGGGCGATTGGCTGCTGATGCGGAATCCGTCTCCCTACAATCTGTTCACCGACCTCTCGCCCGGATTGTTTACGCATGTCGGGGTCGTTGCCGCGGAGACGGGCACGGACGGCATTCGCCGCCTCGTGCTGGTGGATTTGCCGGAGCGTGGCACGCGCATGCCGGCAACGAATGTCGATGCGTTTGTTGCCCGCAGCTTGCACTACATGTTTCTCCGTCATCCGGATCCGGCGGTTGCGCAGAAGATGGGAGAGACGGCGGCGGAATTGATTGGCGCGCCGACGGAATTCGATCTCAATTTCCGCACCGACCATGTGACGGCGCTCAAGGGCCAGCCGTTGAAGGGCAAGAAGATTCATGCCTATTGCGCCGGGTTCTTGCTGTTATGTGCCCAAGACACGGGCCGGCCGCGCGAAGAATTCTTCCCGATTCCCGAAGGTCCCGCGGCGGGCAATACCCGCGAGAACCTGGCGAAGATCGGCATCACCTTCGGCCAGAACTTCATCTCGCCGACCGGCGCCCTGTTTTCGCCCAAGTTGCAAATCGTCGGCCAGCGGGAGCCGATGTACGATTCGCAGCGCGAAGTGGAAGAAGCGATTTACGACTATTTCGCCGAAAGCCTGAAAACCAAAACGCTCGTCGCGACTCCCGATCTGTTCCAATCGATGCGGCTGAAAATGGCCGAGGCATCGAAGACGAACCCCTTATTGGCAAAAGCAATCGCCGACGCGGCGCATGTCGATCAAGACCTCGATCTGGTGTCGGCCGCGAAGACGCAGGCGGTGGTCGAGGATTTGGACAACATCGCCTATGGCAATAGCCGCGAATATCTCCTGGCCCGGCAAGCGATCCTCGCCGGACCGAAGCCGGCTCCGGTGGCGGGGCAGACCGCGGAGCAAACGGCTCAGTTGGCTGAGTTGCGGGAAAAGTTTTCCAGCCTGGCCCAATTCTGGGACGCAGACAAATTGTCGCCCCGCGCCTTGCGAATCGCGCTCGTAAAATACTACATCCGGTCGGGCAAGGCCCAGCTCGATACGAAGTTTTTCAGCGGGGGAGCGAGCGGCCGATAGTTTCCCAGTTCGTATTGTCGCAGGCACACGCCGTGTGGCGTCTGCGCGGGGCGAGAGGCTGCGCTCAGAGCAGCGCCGACGGCACACGGAGTGTGCCTACTAGATTGGCAAGCCAGCGGCACACCGTTGCGGTCGATGCCCATGCGATTCGGAATCATCAGTTTGCTGATCGCGGTGGCGTCGGCGGCCCTGGTCGTGCGGATCGCCATGTGGCAACCGATGCTCGGTGGGCTGCTCGGCGCGGCGTGGCTCGCAGGGTTGGGAAGCCATCTTTTCGCACGGGATCGGCGTTACGGTTGGCTGCGCGGCGCCGTGGCCGGCCTGTTTTGGTTCGCCGTCAGTCCGATTTTGATCGTCACCGTGATTTGGGTGTGCATCAGCTTGCCGCCGCTGCTATTCGGCGTCCGCCCGATAAGCCCCTCCGAATTGCTCGGCAGTGTCTCGGCATGGGCCCCCTATGTCCAAGCAATCGCCTCCGGCATCATCGGCGCGCTGACCGGCATACGGATGAGCCCGCGGCTGGAATTGGAAACGGAGTAAGAAGGTGATCGCAATCGTTACCGTCGTTCCGGCCGATGATCGTCGTAATGGTCGTAGATGTCCATCCGTGGGTCGTCCCAACCGGCCTCAGCCGCTGTCTTCCAGATGAGCGGGCACATTTCGCGTGGATCGAACTCGTCGTCGGCGAGCGGAGGGGCGACCGCGTGGGGTTGATCGGTCGGAGCGGTAGAATTTGCGGGCTCAATTTTGTCGTCCATCGTTTCCTCTCGAACGCAGTTGTAAGCGGGTCATCAATCCATGCTGGCGATGCCGAGCACGCGGCGCAGGGCGGTGATCGCCACTTCGCCGAATTGGCGCGGCGACACGGACCACAATTGCGGGTTCATCAATTCAACCGCTACGGCTCCGGAATAATCGATCTCACGGAGCCGGGCGATCAGCGGTTCGAGCGTGAATTCGCCGTCGCCGGGCAGAATGCGGTCGGCATCGGTGGCCAGCTCGCGCAGCGGGCCCGCCATGTCGCAAAGCTGCACGTGGAACAGATTCTGGGGCGTCAAATGAGCTAAATCTTCCGGCTTGCTCGGGCCCGTGGCGTAGTGAAACATGTCGAGGCAGATGCCCAGGTGCGGGCTGTCGCAATGGGCCACGATTGCCGCGGCCGATTGCAGGTTGTTCGGCAATGTCGCGCGGGCTTGAAATTCGAGCGCGAGCCGAACTCCGGCTTGGCCCGCCTCTTCGCCGGCCTGCCGCAACGACACCTGCAAGCGGTCGAAATCTTGCTGCCCGAGCGGCCCTTCGACGTCGCCGGCGAGCACCAAGGTGCCGATCGCCAATTCGCGCGCGATCGCCAGACGCCGGCGAAAGTGGTCCCAATGTTCGCGGCGTGCTTCGCCTTGGCTGGTGAGCAAGCCGCCTTGATAACTGGCCACCGGCGCGGCGAGCCCGCTGTCGGCCAACAGCCTTCGAGCCTCGCCGAGTGAATGCGATTCGAGATAGGTTTCCAATTTCCCCCACCAGATTTCGATCGCCCCGCAATGCGCGGCAGCGAAATCCGCCACGTCGGTTTCGAACGAGGCATTCAGCGTGCAGACTTGGCTGATGGCGGGAAGCATTGGGGGAAAGGGTGAGGGTGAGGGTGAGGGGTGCGGCATTAGAATGGGACGGGTCGCGACTAGTTCGCGGTTGGAAGCTCGCTTGCGGTTTCGCGCGTTGCACGGAAGGCGCGAAGCCGCAAGCGAGCTTCGTCGTTTCAAAGTGTGTTCATTTCTTCCCTCGCCCCTCGCCCTCGCCCCTCGCCCCTATTTCACAGCCAGCGCCTTAGCGACCACGCAAAGCGGTCGCGCACGCGCTGCCACCACGGCCGGCTGCGAATCTCGACGAGCCGGATGCGGCGGCTATGGTGAATCTCGTGCAGACAAAATCGTGTTGCCGCGGCGGCCATCGCCTGGGAAAAAATCACGCCCACGAATTCCAGATTCGTTCGCAAGCTGCGCGGATCGAGATTCGCCGAGCCGACTATCGTCCGCACACCATCGATCACGATCACCTTGCTGTGCAGCATGTAGTCTTTTCGTTCGAAAATCAGGATGCCGCGGGCCAGCAGCCGGCGGCACAAATGTCGCGTGGCCCATTGCACGAGCTTCACGTCGCTATTGCCGGGCACGACAACCCGCACCCGCACGCCGCGCCGCCGAGCCCGCAGCAATTCGCGCATTACCGCGCCGATCGGAATGAAATAGGCCATCGACACGATGATCTCGCGCTGCGCGCCGCGGATCAGCGGCCCAATCACGCGGCCGATCCGCCGGCTGTGCCGACTCGGCCGGGAGGCGAAGAAAAAAATGTCGTCGCGCTCGGCGGCGAGCAATTGCCGCAACGGCCACGCCGCCGGCGCCGTGATCGGTTGCCGCGTTTTCCATTGCCAAAGCCGCTCCATCTCGCGGGCAATCTCCGCCTGCTTCGGTCCGACAAGGCGAACGTGCAAATCGCGCCAGCCGGCCGAGGCGGGCAGATGCCGAGCCTTGGCGTCGCTCGGCGTGGCGAGGCCCCGCTGATCGACAAGGTTCATCCCGCCAAAATACCCGACCCGATCGTCGACCACCAACAGCTTGCGATGATTCCGCCGATTCAAGAATTGCAGAAGGCGGATGTCCCAAAGCCGCTCGCGGATCGAATGAAAACCGTGCACCTTCACGCCGCCGGCGGTCAGGCGATCGAAAAAGGATTGCGGTGTCGAAAGGCAGCCGATCGAGTCGTACATCAATCGCACGTCGAGGCCGGCCGCCGCGCGCTCGATCAACGCGTCGGCCACGGCCCGGGCCGCCGAATCGTCGACGATGATATAGCTTTCGAGCCAGACACGCTGCCGGGCCGTGCGAATGTCGGCCAGCATCGCATCAATAAAGGAGATCGATTCCTCGTAGAGCGTCAGCTCATTGCCCGCCACCGCAACTGCCGCATGGTCCCAGTGCGGCTGCGGCAACGAGCGCTGTTCGGACGTCGGTCCTTCGGCAAGCGACATGGGCGGCTGGGATCCTGTATGGGGGCAGTTCTTATTCTAGACACTGACAATGGTGAGGGTGAAAGAATAGGGTGAGGGGTTAGGGTGAGGGGTTAGGGGGAAGAAGCTGGCGCCTGCCGCTGGTTTCGCTTCACGCGAATTGCGATGCTACAATGGGCACGGCGCTCCAGCGCTGCTGCCGTATCCCGCCTTTTATCCCACCCCGATTCCCACCGGTGAGTTTTTATGAAATTCCTGCCAATTCGCAAGTTGATCGCCGCCGCGCTAATGGCCGGCACGATGTTGGTCTGCCCGCCCCGAGCGGCTCATGCTCAAGCCACCGCGGAAACGCCCGCACAAAAAAGCGCTCGCATGAAATGGTTCCGCGAGGCACGCTTCGGGATGTTCATTCACTGGGGCGTCTATTCCGTTCCGGCGGGCGAATGGAAGGGCAACACCGACTATGCCGAATGGTTCTTGGAACAGACGCACATGCCGGTGTCGCAATACGAAAAATTCGCCCAGCAGTTCAACCCCGTGAAATTCGATGCCCGGCAATGGGTGCGGATCGCCAAGAATGCGGGCATGAAATACATCGTGATCACCAGCAAGCACCACGATGGCTTCGACATGTTCCCCTCGAAGCTCGGCGATTGGGGAATCAAATCGACGCCGTTTCATCGCGATCCGCTGAAAGAACTTTCCGAAGCGTGCAAGGAAGAAGGCATCACGCTCTGTTTCTATCATTCGATCATGGATTGGCATCATCCCGATTGGGGCAAGCGCCGGCCGTGGAACGACAAAGCGACCGGCAAGCCCGACATGGATCGCTACACCGCGTATCTCAAAGGCCAACTGAAAGAACTGCTCACGAACTACGGGCCGATCGGCATCCTCTGGTTCGACGGCCAGTGGGAAGATTGTTGGACCAAAGAGCGCGGCGACGATCTGTATCGATACGTTCGCGCGCTGCAGCCGAATATCATCGTCAACAATCGGGTCGGCAAAGGCGACGTCGGCGACTATGGCACGCCCGAGCAATCGATTCCCGCCACGGCCGATGCCGAGCCGTGGGAATCGTGCATGACGCTCAACGACCATTGGGGCTACAACAAGCACGACCACAATTGGAAGTCGGTCGCCACGATCATTCACAATCTGGTCGATTGCGCGAGCAAAGGGGGCAACTATCTGCTCAACGTCGGCCCGACCTCCGAAGGCCTGATCCCGCAACCGAGCGTCGATCGCCTGGCGGAAGTGGGCCGCTGGATGAACGTGAACGGCGAAGCCATCTACGCCACCTCGGCCACGCCGCTCAAGCCATTTGCCTGGGGCCGCGCGACGATGAAAACCATCGGCGGCAATACGACGCTTTATCTGCACGTGTTCAACTGGCCCGCGGATGGCAAGCTGCTCGTTCCCGGATTGCCGAACGAAGTGCGCACAGCTTATCTGCTCGCCGATCCGGCAAAGAAGCCGCTCACCGCGCAATCCTCGGATGCCGGCTTGACGATCGATCTTCCCGCAGCGGCGCCCGACCCGATCTGCTCGGTCGTCGTGCTGCAGCTCAAGGGACCGATCGAGCGAGTTGTGCAGCGGCAGGCCCCCGATGGTTCGATCCGTCTTTCGGCCGACGATGCGATTCTGCACGGCAAACAATTGCGGCACGAGCATCCGGAGCAAGGGGGCAACATCGGCTATTGGCTCGATCCGGCCGAATGGGTCGAATGGAATTTCATCGCCGTCAGGCCCGGCACCTATGCCGTCAAGGCCGAAATGGCTGAGACCGGCAGCGGAAAATTCACGCTCGCCATCGGCGATCGCTCGATCGAAACCAGTTCGCCCGACACCCATAGCTACGATCGCTATCGGCAAGTCGAGTTGGGCCGGATCGAAATCGCGGCGCCGGGCAAGACTTCGCTATCGGTCAAACCGATCAAAATCGGCTGGGCGGCGAGCAACCTGAAATCAATAACGCTCGAACCCGCGAAGTGAGCAAATCTTCGCGAGCTACAGAAACTTGAGCCTGAAAGGCTCATTCCGTCAGCCCAGGGCATAGCCGCGGAAGCGGCGTAGCCCTGGGAAGGTGGTGCAGCGCGTTGGCCGGCCCTGTTAGGGGCCGTTTCAAAATTTGGGAGGTTGACCCAGGCCTCCGCCGCCCAGATGGCTCCGGTCTGGGCTGGCAGAATCGGCTTTTCAGGCCGAGACGTTTCACGTTGCTCCCGCGCGGTTCACTTTTTCAACGAGGACATAAATTCGACAATGTCGCGCAGGTCGGATTTCGAAAGTGGCTTGGCGATGTCTTGTGGCATGGCCGATTTGCCGCTGGTGCGCTGATCGATTTTCGATTTCTCGACTGTGACGAGCTTTCCGTCGGGCGTCATCAGCGTGAGTTGTTTCGAATCTTCCGATTTCAGAATTCCCGCCACTTGCCGGCCATCGTCGAGAGCCAACACGACGGTTTCAAAACCCTTGGCGATCACCTTGTTCGGATCGACGACCGATTCCAACAGATATTCGCGCGGTTTCTCACCGCCGATCTTCGACAGATCGGGGCCGACCTTTCCGCCGGTGCCGGCAACCGTGTGGCAGCGGACGCAGCCGACTTCGGTGCGGTCGAAGAATATCGTGCGGCCGCGCTCGGCATCGCCGCCATAGAGCGATTCGCGATACGGATCGATCGATTCCTTCTTCGGCCGCAGCGTTTCGAAGCGCGCCAATTTCTCGCGCAGGGCCGGTGAATCGCGATGAGCGGCCGCTTCGAGAATATCAAGCTGCAATTCGTGCGGCGTCCGGCCGGCGAGCATCTTGTCGAACGACGCCGCGAGAATCGTGTCGCCTTGCGGCGATTTGATCGTGGCGAGCGTCGCCAAAGCCGCCTGCTGCTCCGCGGTGGTGCCGTCGGCCAATGCCGCTTCGAGCGGGCCGATCGCTTCGGCCGGATGCAATATCGCCAAAATCCGCCGAGCTTCGTTGCGCACGGCCGGCTCTGAATCCTTGAGCCCCGCAGCCACGACCGCATTCACGCGCGCATCGCGCAATTGCTCGATGGCCGACATGGCTTGAACGCGGACCGCGGCGGGTCGGCTGGTGTCGGTCGCCATCGCCACCAGCACGGGCACGACTTCTTTGATGCCCAACCGCCCAGCCACCTTTGCCGCGATTTGCCGCAGATGATTGCTGCCGGAGAAAATTCCGCCGAGCGCGGGGCGCAACGCGGCGATGGCAATTTGAGGATCGCGCGGCTTGATCGGCCGCCAGCCGTTCAGCACGCGATCGTGCCCCGATGGCTTGGCCCAATCGGCGAGCATCTCGAGCGCTTCGATCCGCATCGCCTCGGGTGCGTCGGAGCGAGCGGCAAAACGGGCGACGGCCGCCGCATTCTCGGCCGTGCCGAGCCGGAAGTTGGCATTCAGCACGCGGCGCAATAGCGCATCGCGCCCGTCGAAATCTTTGGAAATGGCGTCGCGTGTTGCATCGCTGGTGAGCGACGCTTGGCCGATCAGTTTTGCTAGCTCAGGCAGTTCCGACTCGAGCGGCAGATCGTGGATTGCCCGGGCCGCTTCGAGCACGAGCCGCGGGTCGGCGTCGTGCAAGAATCGCGCGATCGCGGGGTTTTCCATCCGCCGCAGCGCGAGCAGCACGCCCATCCGCACCGCCGCGGAGCTATCGTCGGCCGCGGTCAGCAGCGGGCTGATATTGCCATTGCTCGAGCCGACCAGGGCCATGACGGCCGAATGCCGCACGACCGGGTCCTTGTCGTCGTTGTCTCGCAGCAACTCGATGACCGGGCCGATGGCTTGCGGTCGCCCGAGCTTGCCGATCGCAATGGCGGCCAAATGGCGGACGCGCAAGCTGCTGTCTTTCAACAGCGGCAACAGAGGATCGAACGCGTCGGCATAGCGATCATCGCCGAGCACCTTGGCAATCTGGGCGCGAATTTCGGGATCGCGATCGGTTGTGAGGCTGACGATCGGGGCAAGCGATTCTTTCGCGTGTTGCCGCCCGATCTGGCCGAGGGCCCAAATCGCGTGGATGCGGGCGAGTAGATGTTGCTTGGTGCCCACGCCCTGCGCCGGATTGTCTTGGATAGCATCGGCGATCGCGACAAGCCGCGGAACAATCTCGCCGGCTTTGCCATCAAGCGCGCGAGCGGCCAGTTCGAATTGCGCTTCCTGGCGGATGCGCATATCGGCATGCGAGAGCAGATTGACCAACTCGGCGACCGGCCGGGCGGTCATCCCCTCGGCAATGAGCCGTTTCACTTCGAGCACGGCGGGGTCGTTTTGGTGCGCCGGGTCGTAAACTTTATAGATCCGCCCCTTGCCGCAGCCGTCCCAACCGTTGACCCAATCGGTGACGCAGAGCGAGCCGTCTGGGGCCCAATCGACGTCGGTGCAGAGGATGTGCCACAAGAATTCCTGGCTATCGACCATTTCGAACGACGCCCCCTTCGGCTTCAGCGCCACTGAGCGCACGCCGCTGGCGCCGGGGCCGCCGCGGAAATCGCACAGGAAAAAGTGCCCCTGCCATTTGTCCGACCAGCCGGTGCCAGGATAGTAGACCAGGCCCGAAGGGCCATCGGCCAACCAGCCCACGGGCGGCACGATGTAGGCCGCCTGCCCGGCGAACTGCGGATACCAAATCTTTTCGCGATTGAACGGCCCGCGGTCGTTCAGATATTGATAGGGCATTCGCCAACCGATGTCGCTTCCTTCGACGAGATACTCCCAGCGAGAACGATCGCCCGAATCGGAGTTGTTGTCGCACGAGAACAAATTGCCGTATTCGTCGAATGCCAGCTTTTCCGGATTGCGCACGCCGCTGCAAAACACTTCGACATCCGAGCCATCGGGGTTGCAGCGAAACACCGCGCCGGTTTCGGAGATGGCGAGGGTGCGGTCGCCCGATTTGACGTGAAACGCCCGATCGCCGAGCGAGTAGTAGAGCTTGCCGTCGGGGCCGAACTTCAGCCCGTGCAAATCATGGCCCAGGAACGACACGCGAATGCCGTAGCCGTAGCTCAGCGATTTGCGAACGTCGGCGTGCCCGGTTCCTTTCGTGTCGCGCAGCAGCCACAGATCGGGAATGCAGGTGTAGTAGACATCACCGTGCCGAGCGAGTATCCCGGCGCCGATCCCTTGCAGAACGCCGTTAAACCCATCGGCAAACACGCTCACATGGTCGGCCTTGCCGCTGCCGGAGCGATCTTCCAACAGGCGGATGCGATCTTCGTGCTTCGTGTAATCCGCGATCCGTTTTCCGAGATGCTTTTTCATCAGGGCCAAGCGATCTTCGACCGTTTTCGAGGCCATGTCGTCGTCGAGCCAATCCATGTGGCCGCGGTCGTCATCGACGCCGTGATGGATGCGATACGTTTCGCCGACATAGATTCGGCCATGCTCATCGACCGAAATGCAAACCGGGTTGGCGACCATCGGTTCGGCCGCCCAGAGCTTGACCTTTAAGCCTTCGGCAATCTTGAAGCTCGCGATCTGCCGTTCCCCCTCATCGGACGCCTTGGCGATCGAGGGCGCTTCGGCGGGCGGCGGGGAAGAAAAGTCGCCGGTCGCGGGCGATTCCGGCTCCGCGGCCGGCGCATGATTCCATCCTTGCACGACGAGGAAAAATCCGACAAAGAGCGACGACAGCGCGAGCGAATGCCGCATGGAAGAAAATCTCCGAGTCAGAAAACGAAGTTAGGCGGGATGAAAACCGCGAGGCGGGATCGAAGCCCAAATGCGCTTCGGGCGGGAGGATCGGACAATTATCTTACCCTACTTGCGGCGAAATCGGTTGGCAAGCCGCGGACGCGCGAAACCGCAAGCGAGCGTCAGACCCCTCACCCCCCGGCCCCTCTCCCACGAAGGGGAGAGGGGAGAAAGGGCTGACCGCATCATTCCGTCGCTTAATGCCGAGGTTTCATCTCGCCGCCTGGCGCCGAGGCGCGCTTGCGGTTTCGCGCGTCAAACCTAGTCCCTAGTCCCTCGTCCCTAGTCCCTCGTCCCTCACCCCTCGCCCCTCGCCCCTAAAAACTAATCGGCACCCTTCGCCCTTCGCGGTGGCTGGTGCGGGCGGCGAGCACGATCGAGAGGGCCCGATAGGCGTCTTCGAGGCCCGATGGATTGCGCACCAGGCTGGTTACAGAGCGGTAGAATTGCGACAAAAGCTGCTCCCCGACTGGCCGTTCGCTGTCGAGCGATTCCTGGTGCCGGCCCGCCCGGTCGAACCAGATCAGCGTCGACGGCAGATCGATGAAGGCGATGCCGTTTTGGCAGGCCACTTGCAGCGCCGGCGGCGGCCGAAACGACACGGCTTCCTCCCATTGCACGGGCATGTAGGTGCCGCAACTGATTTGGGCGGCCACGTCGGCTCCCGGCGCCCTCGGACCGGAGAAATCGAGGCTCATCATGTTGTAGTCTTCGGCGTTGCTATCCGGCGAAGCATTGTGGGCCAAGCCGAATACGGATGTGGGATCGCGACCGACGACGTATCGGCACCAATCCACTAATTCAACCAAATCGCGGATTTCCGCCGCCTTGGTTTTCGACCAGACTCGCGGCGGTGGGCCCTCCTTGATCGGCACGCGGCGGTGGCAGAATAGCAACCGCGGCTGGCCCAACCGGGTCGCAATTAGTTCTTTGAGCCGTAGCGTGGCGGCCGCGTGGCGGCGTGGGAATTCAGCCATGAATGCGATGCCCGACTCTTGCACGCGCGTTTTCAGCGTGAGCGCTTCGTCCGGATCGAGATTCGGCGTGACAGCACAATAGAACGCTTTACCTGCATCGCAGGCCGCCAGAATCGGCAGCGAACCATACCAGGGTTCCGAAAGCATCAGCAGGGCATCGATGTCTTCGCGAGCCGCAAGCGCGCGAAAGCCGTCGACCGGCGTAGCACTAAATTCCTGTGCCGCTTGCTCGGCGCGGCGCGCCACTTGGTCGCAAATCGCCCGAACTTCGAATCGGTCGGCCAATGAGCGCAGCGCGGGCCGATGCCGGGTCTCCCATGCCTCACCCAATCCGATCAGGCCGACCCGAAGCTTCATTTCGCGTGCATTAATCCAAGGGCAATGGCGCAGCAAGGCGGCGAATCACTGCAAAAAGCCGTCTGCTGGCGAAGAAAATTATATCGGCTTTTGGGTGCCGCGCCCAATCGGAAGCGGCGATGGGGGCGAAGTTTTCGCGACGGGCCGGCCGACGCGCGAAACCGCAAGTGAGCCCCACAGTCAAACTCGCAAACCGACGCTCGATTGCGATCAATCACGATCGACACATCGAAGAAATCGCTAGCGTCAAGGATTATCTTTTCGGAAAATTTTACCCATTTCCCCCCTTGTGATTAGGAATCGCCCATGTAGACTCACGCATTCTCAAAGACACGTGAGCGTTTGGTAATTTGGAGAATTCGCAACGAACGGAGTCTTCTCGCACAGGATGGCGGGCCATTGCAGCCAAGCTCTTCTGCGCAGGTTCCCAGGCCGGATTCTTCTGCCTCTCATGTGTCGACGGCATTTTAGGATTCCGCAGAGCAAGGATTTCTGCGAGCAACCTTGAGGGATTATCAATCTTGATGGAGGATCATCGATGTCGACTCTTGCATTGGCCTTGGCGTTAACCCTTTCGGCACTAACCACGGGCGAGCAGACCTACGAACAGGCCTACAACACCGCGGTGAACGACAGCAGCCGGCCGCTGGTCGTGCTGGTGGGCGCGGATTGGTGCCCGGCTTGCCAAGCGATGAAGACGAGCGTATTGCCCCAAGTGAAACAACTGGGCGGCTTGAATAACGTTTCTTTTGCCATGGTCAACGTCGATCGCGACAGCACGATCGCCAAAAGCCTGATGGAAGGGGGCTCGATCCCGCAGTTGGTCATGTTCGTCAAGACCGACAAAGGTTGGTCGCGACGCCAACTGACCGGGAACCAGAGCGTGTCGGCGGTGCAAGGATTTGTAGCCCAAGGCGTTAGCAGCGCCCATGCGGCCATTGCCACCACCGTTTCCGACAAACACTAACGCTGCCTTCTGAATGCCCGTTTGACCGTCTGCTGCCAGCGGCGCACGGTCAGACGGGATTTTATCGCCTGCATCGCCGGATGCCCGGCCATCTCCACCGCGAAGAATTCCCGGGTTCGCCGATAGCCTTCCTGCACCTCGACCGGATGAGCGCAAGTGATGCTCGTGCGGCCCGCTTCAAAGTGCGTGAGAAACTTGGGCACGTAGGCAATTCGGGATGAGGCGGCCGCGGCTTCCAACAGGAACAGCAGATCCGGGCCCGCGCCGAATCGTTCCGCGATCGCGTTCAATTGCGGGTCGGTGCCGATCGGCAGGCGGAATCGCGCGGCCGCGCGCCGGATCAAGGCGCAAGCGGGCGACACCGGCATCATGTTGCCGGTCAGCGAGCGCCGCAGATATTCGGCCGGGGTGAACGACTGCTGGTCGGGAAAAAAATGGATCGGCTGATCGCAGTCGGTCCGGTGCACGAGCGCTGCGCAAAACGCCAGCGCCATGCCCGGCTCGGCCTGCAAGGGCCCAAGCAGTTCTTCGATGAACGTCGGTTCGATCCAATCGTCCGACCAGAGCACTTTCACATAGTCGCCCGCGCAATGCTCGAGGCCGGCGATCCAATTCCGCGTCGGGCCCAAGTTGGTCGCGTTCCGAAACACGCGCACCCGCGAATCTTCGGCGGCCAAATTCTGCGCGACACGCCATGTGTCGTCGGTGCTGGCATTGTCGATGACGATCACTTCCAAGTTTTGATGCGTTTGCACAAGCGCCGACCGCACCGCTCTAACGAGTTGGCACTGGCGATTGTAGGTGGGCGTCAGGACGCTAACTTTCGGTGGCATGGGCAAGCGCCGGAGTTGATAAATGTTCGGCGATGGTTAAACAAGCGGCCGTCGGCCGCAACAACGTAGCAGGCACACTCCGTGTGCCGTCTGCGCACTCGCGGTGCGCTGCGCACAGAGCAGGGCAGACGGCACACGGAGTGTGCCTACTACGTTACGCCGCTCCGCGGCGAGCGCGGTTCAATTCACGAATCCAATCGAGCATTTCGGACAGGCCTTGGCGAAAATCGGTTTGCGGGCGCCAGTCGAAATCGCGCTGGGCGCGGCGGCAATCGGCAACGAACACCTTCTGATCGGCCGTGCGCCACCGCTGCAGTTCGATCGACAGCTGTGTGCCGATCAATCGCCCAAGATGCTCCAGCAGTTCGATGAGCGAGAGGCTGTTGGCCATGCCGCCGCCGATGTTGTAGATTCGGCCGGCAATTTCATCGATTCGACCGGCCGCTTGCAAATACACGCGAACCAAGTCGCTGGCATGCAGCACATCGCGCACTTGCTTGCCGCTTCCGCAGATCGAGATCGCGCGGCCGCTGGCGAGGGCCGCGAGCGATTCGCTAGCGAACCAACCGATCCAGCCCTGATCGAACGAGGCAAATTGCCGCCCGCCGTACATCGACGAATGCCGAAACACCACGGTTTTCAATCCGTAGATCCGATGGTAGTCGCGGCAACATTGGTCGGCCGAGAGCTTCGAGCAGCCATAGGGCGAGCTGCCGTCGAGCGACAGCGATTCATCGAGCCCCTCTGGATAATCGACGAGCAAATAACGCGTCGGCGATTCGTCGTATCGCAATTGTTCGAGACTGCCGTAGACTTTGTTGGTCGACGAATAGAGCATGGCTGTCTCGGGCGAGCCGAGGCGGATTGCTTCGAGAACGTTGAATGTTCCCAGCGCGTTGGTCTCGAAATCGAGTCGCGGGTTCGCCAGGCTCGTGGTCATCGCCACTTGTCCGGCCAGATGGGCCACGAACTGTGGGTGATATCGTCGCACCGCCGCCGCCGTCGCATCGGCATCGCGGACATCAGCCTCGATCATCGGCCAATCGGAACCATGCCGGGCGCGCAGCCAGCGCAGATTTTCGCCGGCGCCGCGGCCGCTCATGTTGTCCAACAAGGCAATCGACTTACCGCCGGCGAGCAGGGCGTCGGCGAGATTCGTTCCCACGAACCCGCATCCGCCGGTAATCAGCCAATTCATGCGACGGCCCTCCGTGGCAGGGCGCGAAGAAAATCGTCGAACGCCTGGCCCATGTAGTCGATCATCGGCTCGTTCAGTCCGGGGTAGACGCCGATCCAAAACGAGCGGCGCATGACCGTGTCGGCATTGGCCAAATCGCCGACCACGCGCATGTCCACATTTCGATACGCCGGCTGACGGGTGAGATTGCCGCCGAAAAGTTGCCGCGTGCCGATCCGCCGCGATTCCAGATGCCGCACCAAATCGAGCCGCGCGAACGGCGCCCCGCCCCGCACGGTGATCGGAAAGCCGAACCAACTCGGATCGCTATTCCGAGTGGCCCGAGGCAGGATCAGAAATTCTTCCCATTGGCGCAGTCGATCGTGAAGCGATTGCCAATTCCGCCGCCGCTCGGCGATGAACCGCGGCAGCTTGGCGAGCTGCGCGACGCCGACGGCCGCTTGCATGTCGGTCGCCTTGAGGTTGTAGCCGACGTGCGAATAGATGTATTTGTGATCGTAGCCTTCGGGCAGTTCGCCCAATTGCCAGTCGAAGCGCTTGCCGCAGGTGTTGTCTTTGCCCGGCGCGCACCAGCAGGCCCGGCCCCAATCGCGAAAGGATTCGACGAGCGTTTTCAAGCGCGAATTGTTCGTCGTGACGCAGCCGCCTTCGCCCATCGTGAGATGATGGGCCGGGTAGAAGCTGAACGTGGCCAAATCGCCGAACGTGCCGGTGTTTTGGCCCGCAAACGTCGAGCCCAGTGCGTCGCAATTATCTTCGATGAGCCACAGGCCGTGCCGCTTGGCGATCGCCCCGATGCCGGCCAGATCGAACGGATTGCCGAGCGTATGGGCCAGCACGATCGCTCGCGTTCGCGGGCCAACCGCCTCTTCGACGCGCGCGGCGGTGGTGTTGTATGTCTCCAATTCGACATCGACGAACACCGGCCGCAGTCCGTGTTGAATTGCCGGATTGACGGTGGTCGGAAAGCCGGCGGCGGCGGTGATCACTTCGTCGCCGGGCTGCAAACGGCGGTCGCCGAGCGTGTCGGAAGTCAGCGCGGCGATGGCCAGTAGATTGGCCGACGAGCCGGAATTGCACAGTAGCGCATGCCGCACGCCGACGTAGCGGGCGAAATCGCGTTCGAATCGATCGGCAAACCGGCCGGCCGTGAGCCAGAAATCGAGCGACGAATCGACCAACTGCATCAACTCGTCGGCATCGAACACGCGTCCGGCGACGGGCACGGCCGATTCGCCTGGCTCGAACGCTTGGCTCGCGAAACGAGCGGCGTGATATTCGCCGACCAATTCGAGAATCTGGCGGCGAATCCGCTCGTGTGAGTCGCCGGTGGAAGCGGGCACGTCGGTTGGCATAGGCTTGAAAAAAGGCTACAGGGCGTCGGGCCAAGCTTTGGATTCGTACTACCGGCGGCTAGCGCCTTGCCGCGCCGTGGGTTTGCGGGCGTTAGCGGCAAGGCGCTAGCCGCCGGTAATTCTTCGACGCATCGAACGATTCATGCGCATCGCTTTTCTTGCCCAGGGGTGAACCCTTCGACACCAATTTTCGCGGCGAACCAAGCGATCGTTTCCATCAGGCCGACCGCCAGCGTCCAGCGCGGTTCCCAGCCCAAAACTTTGCGTGTCGTCTCGGCGTCGGCGATCAGCGGCCCCTCGCCAAGCCGGTCGCCGATCGCGCCGAATAGCACGGGCGCTTCGCGTCCGGTCATTTTGGCGATGCATTCGACGGCCATGCGAATGCTCATCGGCTGGCCGGTTCCCAAGTCGAAAGTTTGGCCTTCGATGCCCGGCGTGAGCGCGGCGCGCAGCATACCGCGCACGACATCGCGCACGTAGACGAAATCGCACATCCGCTTGCCGCTCGTCAATTGCGGCGATTCACCGCGGAGCAATTTTAGGATCGTATAGGGGACCAATTTGTTTTCTTCCTGCCGCGGCCCATACGTGAGAAACGGCCGCACGGTGACGACCGGCAATCGATACAAACGGTGAAACATTCGCGTGTAAATGGTGGCCGCGGTTTTGGCGGCGGCATACGGCGACGCGACCACCGCGCGGCGAACGTCGTCGGCGGGTTCCTCGGGAGTGCCGGTGGCGATGATTCTTCGACAATTCAGGTTCACGACCGCAAGCAGCAGATTCATGGTGCCGATCAAATTGTGCTCGCACATCGTTCGCACGAGGTCCAACTCCTGGCGGGCCGTCACTTGCGCCGCGAGGTGGAACACGTATTCCGGCGCGATCCGCTTGCATGCATCCTCGACGCCCGCCGCGTCGCGCAAATCCACGCTCCAGGGAATCACGCCCGCGGCGCTTTCGCCGGCCGATCGCGCAAGCCCATGCACACGCGCGCCCAGCAGCCGCAGTGCCCGACAAAGCGCATGGCCCGCAAAGCCCGTAGCGCCGGTGACCAGCACGGTGCGGCCGTCAAACGCGTCGGCAAATTCGGTCTGCCAGAGTTGATCCATGCGGGTTTTATTGGGCCGAATTATTCGTCGCGCCACACTAGCCCGAAGCGTAAGCGAGGAAGCCACCGTGGTTCATCCTCGCTAACGCTTCGGGCTAGTATCCCGTAGCGTGTCGCGAATTCCTGGCACGATGAATAATCCGGGCTGACGCTTCGGGGTGGGGCTTCCTCGCTTACGCTTCGGGCTACGATTTCGTAGTCCAATTTCCTAACAAAACGAGTAAACGGGGTTGGGCGTTTCACGTCGGGGCGGCTTGCATCGCTTCGGCATGTTGCAGGCCGCGACGGCGTGCGCGGTAGTAGTTCTTTCTCGCTTTGCGGTAATGCCGCGAAATGTATTTAGCGGCCCGCACCCATCGCGACCACCCCAGCGGTTCGTCGGCCAGGCCGATGGCGGCCCGCATCTCGGCCATATCGCGAAACGAGGGGCCATGGCCCTCTTCGATCACGGTCCGCCAATATTCGACGAGCATCGCCTTTTTCCATTCCAATACGGCTTGCTCGCCGAACGTTGCGGCGGCGAATCGGGCCGTGTTGTCGATGAAGCGAATGTTCTCCTTGTGCATCGCCATCGACACCGTCGAGACGATATTCTGGCCGTGAAAGTGGTAATAGACGGCCGGGTAGCGATAGTAGGCGACATCGGTGAGCGTCATCATCTTCAGCCAGAGTTCGAGGTCGGCATACAGAATCTTGGGATCGTTCCAAGGATCGCAGCGCCGCGCCATCTCCAAATCAAATAGATTGCTCATCACTGGAATGTGGTACCGCCCGCGCCAAAAACCGAAGAAAAACTCCCGGCCCGGCGTGATCGTCGAAATCGCCAGATACGTCGCTTCTCGTACCGGCCGGCCGATCACGCAATCGGGCACCAGCAGCCCGACCTGCTGGCTTTCCAAAATGCTCACTCCCGCTTCGATGTAGCGGTAGTCGAGAAAGAAATCGTCGTCGGCCAACACGACCGCATATTTTCCTTGGGCTCCCGCGAGCACATGGCGGATGTTGTGCATCGCCGGCGTATCGGATGGCGGCGACGGCAGCAGCCGCACCCGCGGATCACGCCGCACAAACTCTGCCGCCACGGCCGGTGTATCGTCGCTCGAATGATTGTCCGAGATCAGCAGCTCGATGTTCGCATACGTTTGAGCCAGCACCGAACCGAGCGCGCGGCGCAATAGTGCGCTGCGGTTGTATGTCGGCACGAGAATGCTGATCAGAGGATCCAAGGGGGAAGGGTGAGGGTGAGGGGTGAGGGTAGGAACGGAACGACGAATGTCTTAGCTCGAATGACGAACTGATGGGTTTCTGATACGTTCGATGCCGGACGTTCGGCGTTCATGTCATGCGGCGCGGCGGGTGGCGGGATGGGAGGGGGAACGTTGCGGGGCATGGATCCCGGCCGATCGCTCGTAGCGCTCGATCTGATCGAGCGTCAACTGGCGATGATCGACCGTGGTTGCTACGGCTTGATTTGCACTGCGAGCACCTGTCTGCCCGCTGCTTCCGCCCGCGGTCGCATGGCGATACCAATCGGCTGTCATGGCGACGGCGTCGTCGAGGTCCATGGCCATTCGCCAACCGAGCAGCGATCGGGCTTTGCTGCAATCCAATCGCAACAGGCCGGCTTCGTGCGGACCGATCTCCGTCGATTCCGCCTGCCATGCTCCGTTGCCCCAGGCGGCGAAGAAGCGGTCGAGCAATTCGCCGACCGCCACCGTGTCGTTGTCCGCGGGGCCGAAATTCCATGCGCTCGACCAACGCTGCGGTTCGGCATACAATCGCTCGGCAAGCATCAAATAGCCGTGCAACGGTTCGAGCACATGTTGCCACGGACGGATCGCGCGCGGCCGCCGCACCACCAGCGGCTTGCCGGCCAGGATCGAGCGAACGGCGTCGGGCACGATCCGGTCTTCGGCCCAATCGCCGCCGCCGAGCACATTGCCGGCCCGGGCCGTCGCGACGCCGATCGGCCGCCTCTCGGCCGACAGAAACGACCGTCGCCAAGCCGCGGTCACCAATTCCGCGCAGGCTTTGCTGGCGCTATAAGGATCGTGGCCTCCCAGCGGCTCCGTTTCCCGGTAGCCCCAATGCCATTCTTGATTCTCATAGCACTTGTCGCTCGTGACGACCACCACCGCACGCACCGATTCGACATGCCGAATCGCTTCGAGCAAGTGAACCGTGCCGAACACATTCGTGGCGAATGTCTCGACCGGCTGGGCGTACGACGCACGCACCAAGGGCTGCGCCGCAAGATGGAAAACGACTTCCGGCTGCTGCTCGGCCAGCGCCGAACCGAGCGCCGAGAGATTTCGCACGTCGCCGCGAAGATCGGTCATCGCCTCGCCGACGCGGGCCGCTCGAAAGAGGCTTGGCTCCGGCGGCGGATCGAGAGCAAAGCCAGACACCTGGGCGTCCATGCGCTCGAGCCAAAGCGACAGCCAACTTCCTTTGAAGCCGGTGTGCCCGGTAAGAAACACGCGTCGTCCGGACCAAAACTGCGAATCCATTCGCGCCCCCAAAAGCCAATGACGAATGACGAAGCTCGAATGTCTAACGAATGCCCGAATGACTAATGTCTAATGGCCAATGTCTAACGCCGCACACCGCCGAACGACCGTCTCGTCATTCGTCGTTCGTGCTTCGTCATTCCTTTAGACATTCCTCATTCGGCATTCGTCATTCCTACCTGTCCCCTCACCCTGCATTCACGCTGCCGCTCGCCACGGCGCCGTTCCTTCGCTCCACAGTCGCTCGAGCAGGCGTACGTCGCGCAGCGTGTCCATGCATTGCCAAAAGCCTTGATGCCGGTAGGCAACGAGTTGGCCGTCGCGAGCCAGTTGCTCGAGCGGCTCGCGCTCGAAGACGATATGGTCGCTGGCGATGTAGTCCATCACGCTTGGTTCCAAAACAAAAAAGCCGCCGTTGATCCAACCCTCGCCGATCTGCGGCTTCTCGTCGAATCGCGTCACCAGATCGCCGAAGAACGTCAGGCCGCCGAATCGCGCCGGCGGCCGAACGGCCGTCACCGTGGCCAATTTGCCGTGGCTGCGGTGAAAGGCCAGCAGGCGGTGCAGATCGATGTCGGCCAGGCCGTCGCCGTAGGTGAGCATGAATGTTGCGTCGCCGAGCCACGGCCTCAATCGCTTGACGCGGCCGCCCGTGTCGGTTTCCGCGCCGGTGTCGATCAGATGCACGAGCCAGTCTTCCCGGGCTTCGTCGTGCGGATCGACGATTCCGCGGGCCAGATCGATCGTCAAGTTGCTACGGAGGCGATGATAGTTGAGAAAATAGCTTTTGACCACGTCGCCCTTGTAGCCCAGGGCCACGGCGAATTCTTTGTGGCCGAATCGAGCGTAGAGATTCATGATGTGCCAGAGCACGGGGTGGCCGCCAATCTCGACCATCGGCTTTGGCTTCAGCCCGGTCTCTTCTTGCAACCGAGTGCCGAGCCCCCCGGCCAGTAGTGCGACTTTCATCGTTTGTCCTCGTGCGACTGCGCGCTGCCCCCTGGAGCGTTTGCGGAACAATAGTCAAAACCGGGGATTAGCGGAAGATCAGACTTTCACGGTGCGGCGGCTTTGCTGGCGTTGGCAGCACAGCAAACCGGCGCTGCGATGCTTGACTGTGACGGCGGGGGCGTTCAAAGTGCAAGCATTCCCCGCCAGCCTCCCCGCCACTGTTAGCAGCCCGTTGAAGTATTTTGACCCCTGCATATCTTCGTGTGCCAACGATGGTCTAGGTGCGGGCCGTGTGCCACTGGCGAGCGAAGTCGGCCAACGCGAGCGCCGCAGGACTCGGCGCGACTCCGGCACGTTGCCGTTTGGCGAGCGTTCTCGCGGCAGATGCCATCGAGCCCGGAACGTCAACTTGCCGGCCGACACTGGCCGACTGCGCTGGCCAGTGCCACACCAACCAGCCAGCGGCACACCAACCAGCCAGTGCCACACCCCTCGCATTTTTGAAAGCCTCTCTCCGATGATCCCAACGCACCGCATCTGTTCGCTTTTGGCCGCGCTGTTTTTCGTGCTGTTGCCGCCGCTGCAAAACCGATCGCGGGCGGCCGATTCCGGGGCGGCCGATTTCTACGTTTCGCCGCTCGGCCGCGATCGTTGGTCGGGCCGGAGGGATAGGCCCACGGCCGACGGCAGCGACGGCCCATTGGCAACGGTTTCGCGCGCACAAGCATTGGTGCGCGAATTGAAAACACACGAGCCGCAGCGGCAAAAGCCGATCGTCGTCGCGATTCGCGGCGGCACTTATTTTCTTGATCGCCCGCTGGTGTTCGAAGCGGCCGATTCCGGCAGCGAGCGTGCGGGAATCGTCTATCGCGCATACGCGGGCGAACGCCCGATGTTCAGCGGTGGCGTGCGCATCAGCGATTGGAAGATTTCGCCGGACGGCCGCTGGCAAACCAAATTGCCCGAGGTGAAGGCGGGCAAATGGTCGTTCGCCCAATTGTTTGTCGATGATCGGCGCTGTTTCCGCCCTCGGCTGCCGAAGCATGGCTATTACACGATCGCAGAGCGATTGCCGCCCGCTTCCAAATCGGGTGTGGGCGATAGCCGGTTTGCATTCCGCGGCGACGACATCCGCGCCGATTGGGCCAACCAAGCCGATGTCGAAGTAATGCCATTTTTGATCTGGTCGGCGGCGCGGTTGCGGATCGCCGCCGTCGATCCCGCCAAACATGTCGTCAGCTTCACCGGCACGACCCGGCATCACGAAAATTGGGCCGCACTGGATAAAGGCCATCGCTTTCTCGTCGACAATGTCCGCGAAGCGCTCAGCGAACCGGGCCAATGGTATCTCGACCGCCCAAGCGGCGAGCTCACCTATATTCCACTGCCGAATCAGCGCCCCGCCGATACGACCGTCATCGCTCCGCGGCTGGAGCAACTCTTCGAGTTGGTCGGAACGCCAGCGGCAGCCGCCAGTGAAAAACCCGGCGGCGGCCAAACAATTGGCCCGGTCGAGCATCTGCAATTCGAAGGGCTGACATTTGACCATTCGAATTGGACGCTGCCGCCGCATGGCCAGGCGATTCCGCAGGCCGAAGTTTCGCTTACCGCCGCGATCTCGGCCGTTTGGGCCCGCGATGTCGTGTTCCGCCACTGCGCGGTCGAGCACACGGGAGCTTGGGCCATCGAATTCGGGGCAGGCTGCCGGCAAGATCGAGTCGAAGATTGCGAGTTGGTCGATCTCGGCGCCGGCGGGGTCAAAATCGGCGACGCCCAACCGGCCGCCGCTCCAAATTCCCCGCGAATACCCGGCGATCCGCAAACCGCCCCCGCGGAAATCACCGTTCGCAATTCCCTGATCGCCCACGGCGGCCGATTGCATCCCGCGGCCGTCGGAGTTTGGATCGGCCATAGTCCGCGCAATACGATCGACCACAATGAAATCGCCGATTTCTACTACACCGGCATTTCCGTCGGCTGGACGTGGGGCTACGCGCCCAGCAATGCCCACGACAACGCAATCACCGCCAACCACATTCATACGCTCGGCCAGCATGTGCTTTCCGACATGGGGGGTGTCTATTCGCTCGGCCTCTCGCCGGGCACCGTCGTCAGCGGCAACGTGATCCACGATGTGCAATCGTTCGACTATGGCGGCTGGGGGCTGTACACCGACGAAGGATCCTCCGGCATGGTGCTGAAAAACAATCTCGTCTACCGCACCAAGAGCGGCAGCGTGCACCAGCACTACGGCCGGGAAAATCATTTCGAAAACAACATCTTCGCCTTCGCCCAGCAAGCCCAGCTCATGCGCACACGATCGGAAAACCACGTTTCGTTCTTCCTCGAGCGCAACATCGTCTACTGGGACAACGCCAGCCCGCTGTTGGGCTCGAATTGGCGCGACAACAATTTCCACCTCGACAACAACGTGTATTGGAACCCGTCGTACCCGGAGATCAAATTTTTCGGCGGCCTGTCGCTCGACCAATGGCGCGCCGCCCGCCATCAAGACGAGCATTCGTTGATCGCCGACCCGAGGCTGGTCGATCCCGCGCACGGCGATTTCCACGTCCGCCCCGACTCGCCGGCATTGCGGCTCGGCTTTCAGCCGTTCGACTACACCAAAGCCGGCCGTACCGGCCCCGCCGATCTGACGAAAGACTTGCCCCCCGTCCCGCCGGCATTCGAACCGGCGCAACATTAGACGAGCGAAGGAAACTACGAAAAGCGCGAGGGCGACGGCTTCGATGTCGCCCCGCACCAACGTAGCAGGCACACTCCGTGTGCCGTCGGCCCCGCCCGGTGCGCAACCACTCCGCGAAGCGCAGACGGTACGCGGAGTGTGCCGTCGGTCTCGCTTTGTGCGCAACGCACCGCGGAGCGCAGACGGCACACGGAGTGTGCCTGCTACGTTGGTCGCGGCTCCGCCGCACGGTGGGTCCGTGCCACGAACACACGAATTCGTTGTGAGGATCGACGAAAGTGTTTTTATCGTAGCAGGCACACTCCGTGTGCCGTCGGCCCCGCCCGGTGCGCAACCACTCCGCGGAGCGCAGACGGTCGGCGGAGTGTGCCGTCGGCCTCGCTTTGTGCGCAACGCACCGCGGAGCGCAGACGGCACACGGAGTGTGCCTGCTACGTTGGCCGCGGCTCCGCCGCACGGTGGCTCCGTGGTTTACCGTTCGCGAGCGCTGTCAACTGCTCCGCCGGACACCCGTCATCGTCGTTCGAGGACCATTTGGGGCCACGTGCGCCCGTTTGTCGTATTGCACCACGAGCAGATAATTCTTGAATGCTCCGGGGAATCGATAGGTCTCGGTTACGATCGAATCGATATGGTTTGGGCTCGCCTGCACGTCGGTCTTGTCGGGCAATCGCTTTAAGAGTTCGTGCACTTTTTCCACTGTCCAAAACTGAAAATCCGCGCTAATTGCATGCCGCGGCCCGCTCGTCGGTCCTTTCGACGCCCCCTCGTCTTCACTCGGCATCTGGGCTGCGAGCAGATCGTAGGCTCGATTCCTGGGGATTCGGCCACGCAACCAATCGATTCCCAGCAATCCAATCGCCACGACCAATAGCGCCAATAGCACGACCCGCGACACGGGCCAGCGCGGTTTCGCATCGGCGGAGACTTGCGCGGCCTCGGGAACCGGCGGTTGCACGGGATCGGTGGGCAGCGACATCGGGTGGATCCTATTGCTTGCGTACGCGCCAAAGGGCCGTCATCGGGGCAGCTTTGCCGGCTTGCTGTTCGAGATACATGACCACGACATTGTAGCTTTTGATGATGCCCGGATAGCGGTAGGTTTCGACTAGAATCGGGACCATCTCGTCGTTGATATCGGCGCTCTTTTTTTCGGACGCATCGGGCTGCCGGCCCAACAATTCGTGAACTCCTTCCGCCGTCATGGGAGTCGACTTACTGGTTCCGCCTCCGCCGCCGAACGCGGCTCCTCGAGCCGAATCGGCCGAACTTTGCTGCGAAAGTTTTTCGTTGATTTGCTTGAACGCTCGGCTTTGCGGCAGCCGGCCGCGAAAAACGTCGCTCGCCAACAATCCGACGGCCACGATCAACAGCAGCACGAGCACGATCCACGTCAGCCCGGGCCGACGTTGGTCAACGAAAGCTTCCGGCGCCGCCAAATCCGCGTTGCCGACCATTTTATTCGGCGGTGGCTGATCGGCGCCACTATCGGGCAATACGTCCGCCATGATGCGCAACCTCGCTCCGCCGAAGCGGAATTCTCGTCGATTCGCCGACCTGGCCGTGCGGCGAATCTCTGCCTTGCTTCAACCTCCATAGTCTAGCCACCGCACTAAAACCTTGCCAGCCGAGCGAGGCCAGGAACCCAGTTTGGCGCGGCACTGACTGATTGGCGCGGCACTGGCTGATTGGCGCGGCACTGGCTGATTGGCGCGGCACTGGCTGATTGGTGTGGCACTGGCCAGCGCAGTCGGCCAGTGCCGGCCGGCGAGTTGACGTTCCGGTCCGGAGGCCGTCTGACCGCGAGAATGCTCGCCAAACGGCAACCTGCAAGATGGTATCGCCGAGTCTAGCGACGCTCGCACTGGCCGACTTCGCTGGCCAGTGGCACACGGCTCGACAGGCTGTTACGGCCGGGCGGGCTCCTGGCCCCAAATGAGTTTGCCGCCCTGATAGACCGTGATACGCGGGTTCTCCTTCCAGTCGATGGCCGCCGGGTCGAATGAAAAATCTTTCGACTGGTCGAGATTCGACCAATCGTCTGCGGCGAATCGGCATTGGATTTCGCCGCTGTTTCCGCCGGGCTTGATTTCCCCAGCCGCGTCGGAGAATGTCAGTTCCAAATATCCGACCGCAGTTTCGGTCGGACGATCCAAGTGCACGAATCGCCCCGCAACATTCGCCTTATCCACGGCGGCATAGTCGCACCAAAAATTACGCGCTTTGCCCGTGTCTGCCGCAAACCAATACCGCAGCTTCAAGCCGGCGAGGTCGAACGGCGCCTCGCTGAGGTTTTCGATTCGCAGGTTGCAGCGAATCTGGTTCGTGTCCGATTTTGGCTGCATGCAACGATATTCGAGCCGCAGATTTCCGGCGACGGCCGGCAGCAGCGCCTTGGCAACTGCCGAGCGGTCGGTTGGCCGCCTCGGCTTGGGCACGGGATGGTTGGCGCGCATCTGGCTGACGCCCGCATCGTGGCCGCGGCCCGCGGTAGCAGCAGGCTGGCCGGTGGATGACAGAACGACCTTCGGAGCAATTGGTCTGTCGGTCATGGCCGCGCTGGCAACGGTTTTCGGGGCGGACGCTGTTGCCGCGAATCGGTTTCTGGCAGCAACGTTCGCCTCTTGAGCATCGCTTGAATTGCGGATCAGGATTGCTGTCGCCACGATCCCGATTCCGATCAGCGGACATAGAACCATCAGCCAGCGCGGCCAAGAAGCCGCACCGAGGCCGCGACGACCGTTTGCCCGATTGATCGCACCGTTGCCACTGGTGCCGGGTTCCGACACGGCCGAGATAAATTCCAGCAGCAAGGCCCCGGATTCGGTCGCCGAGGGCGCGATCGGCGGCAGTGGTGGCGGTGGAGCAATGAGCGGACGCGGAGGAAGCGGCGGCGGAGTGCGGGCCGCGATGCCCCGCGCCAACTGCGCGCGCAGTGCGGCGTCGTATGCGGCTTTCTTTTCCGGCTTCAGCAAGCAGAGCCGAGCCGCCGCGATTTCATTCAGCAACTTTTGCGTCAGTTCCGCTTGCGGTCCGGACTGCAGCGAGCGCAAATGGATCATCCGCGCGTTCGCTGCCGAATCGATCACATCCGGATCGCGTTCGAACGGGTTGAGCGCCAGCAGCCGGTAGAAATTCGGCGGCTGCTCCGCCGGCGGGATCGCCAGCCATTTGTGATATGCGTCGAATTCCGCCGCCATTCAGGCCCTATCTGTAACGCACCAGTTCGTGCAAATCAGCGATCAATCCCGAAGCTTGATTATCCGATGCCGAAGAACATCGCGGCAAGAGCAGAGCGATCGCGATCGACGGAAGTCCGCGGACGCCGAGGTTGGCATTGGTTCCGGCCGCTTGCTCGGCAGCGCGCCGCAGCAAATAATGGCCAACTGTCGATTCGCGCCGGGGAGGCTCTTTGGATTCGTCGTTTGAACCGAAACAAACAGAGGGGACTAAATGCGACGGCTGCAAATTGAATCAATCCATGCGCGATCGGTTGTCGCGATCGTGGCAACCGCTTTCGGCATTGCACTCGTTTCGATTGCCGCCCGGACGTTCGCAGCCGACGCCGCCGGCGAATTTCGGCCCCCCGCGGTGCCGCTCGTCACCAGCGACCCCTATCTGAGCGTGTGGTCGGAAGCGGATCGGCTCACGGATGATGTCAGCCGGCATTGGACACATCATGAGCATCCGCTGGTGAGCTTGATTCGGATCGACGGCAAGACGTTTCGGCTGATGGGCCGCGAACCGCGCGACGTGCCGGCGATGCCGCAAACGGCGCTCAAGGTGCTCCCGACGCGCAGCATTTACGATTTCGACGACGGGCAAATCCACGTCACGCTCTCCTTCATGACCCCAGCCCTACCGCATGATTTGGATATTCTCGCCCGCCCGCTGACCTATCTCACCTGGCAAGTTCGCTCGGTCGATCGCTTGCAGCACGCGGTGTCGATCTACGACAGCGTCAGTTCGCTCTTGGCGGTCAATTCGCCGGATCAGAAAATCGAATGGGCGCGCGAGATGATGGGCGATCTCGTCGGTTTGCGGGCCGGCACCGTCGAACAACCCCAGCTTGCCCGGCCGGGCGACGATACGCGGATCGACTGGGGCTACATTTATCTCGCCGCTCCCGTCAAGGGCCTTCATGCGGCGATCGGCGCGGATCGCACACTCGAAAGCGATTTCGCTAGAGACGGCAAGTTGCCCGCGGCCATCGACTCGCGGATGCCGCGCGCCGCCGGCGACGAACAGCCGGTGTTGGCGATGACGCTGGATTTGGGCTCGGTCGGGTCGGAGCCGGTAGCCCGGCACGTCATGGTGGCCTACGACGAAATCTATGCGATCAAATGGTTCGGCAAGAAGCTGCGGCCCTATTGGCGGCGCAACGGCGCAACGCCGGCCGAGTTGTTCGGCGCCGCTGAACACGACTATCCGGAATTGGTCAAACGCTGCGAGGCCTTCGATCGCGATCTGATGGCCGACCTGGAAAAAATTGGCGGCCCGCGCTATGCCGAGATCGGTGCGCTGGCCTACCGGCAATGCCTGGCGGCGACCGGGATTGCAGCCGACGCGAACCGAGAGCCGCTGTTGTTCACCAAGGAAAACACCAGCAACGGCGATCTGGCCACGGTGGACGTGATTTTCCCGATGGACCCGATGATGTTGGTGTTCAGCCCGACGCTGGCCAAGGCGTCGCTGGTGCCGGTGTTGGAATATGCGGCTTCGAGCCATTGGAAATTTCCGAACGCCCCCCACGATCTGGGAACCTATCCGGTGGCGATGGGGCGCGACGACGGCGGCGAAGGCATGCCGGTCGAAGAAAGCGGCAACATGCTGTTGCTGTGCGATGCGATCGCGCAAGAAGAGCGGACGCCCGACTTCGTCGCGCCCTGGTGGCCACAATTGACGCAATGGGCCCGCTATTTGGAAAGATATGGCTCCGATCCCGAGCAGCAGCTCTGCACCGACGATTTCATGGGCCATCTGGCACACAACGCGAATCTATCGGTGAAGGCAATCCTGGCGCTGGCCGCGTATGGCGATCTGTGCCGGATGCGCGGCGAGACTGCCGAGGCCGAGCGCTACGCCGCGATGGCTAAGAAATTCGCCGCCCATTGGATCCGCGTGGCAGCGGATGGCGACCATTCGCGATTGGCCTTCGACAAGCCGAACACCTGGAGCCAGAAATACAACCTGGTGTGGGACAAGATCCTCGGGCTGAATGTTTTTCCGCCGGAAGTCGCGCGGCAAGAAGTGGCCTACTACAAGTCGATGTTGCAGCCCTACGGCGTGCCGCTCGATTCGCGCACCAAGCTGACCAAGACCGATTGGTCGCTATGGAGCGCGACGTTGGCCGACAATCAGGCCGATTTCGAAGCGATCGTGTCGCCGATCTACGACTATCTCGATCACACCACTGCCCGCAGCCCGCTCGTGGATTCCTACCTGACCAACGACATCCACAGCGACGGGATGCACGCCCGGCCGGTGGTGGGCGGTATTTTCATCAAGCTGCTTGCCGATCCGGCGATGCGCAAGAAATGGTCGAACGGCGACGTGCAGAAGGTCGGCAATTGGGCGCCGCTGCCGCTTCCGCCGCAGGTGAAAACGGTCGTGCCGAGCGGTCAGCACGAAGCCGTTTCCTGGCGCTATACGCGCGCCAAGCCGCCGGCGGATTGGACCGATCCGAAATTCGACGATAGCGGCTGGAAGGAAGGCGCGGCCGGATTCGGCGCCCGCGGCACGCCCGGCATTGCCATCCGCACGGTTTGGAACACCGACGACATCTGGCTGCGCCGCAATTTCACGATGCCGGCCGGAAAATTTCACGACCTGCACTTCAGCGTCTTTCACGATGAGGATGTCGAAATCTATGTCAACGGTATCCTGGCGGCCGAAGAGAAAGACTTCATCACTTCGTATCAACCGCTGGAAATCCGCCGCTCCGCGCTAGCCGAGATGAAGCCTGGCGCAAAGCTCACGCTCGCCGTCCACTGCCACCAAACCGTCGGCGGTCAGGGGGTCGACGTCGGATTGGTCGAAGTCGAAGACATCAAGAATTGATCGATTCGCGAGCATGCCACTGGTGTTCGATGCGGCGCATCAGCAGCGCCGAATCGAATTCGACTGTGCCACGCGGAAACCGCCTCGCGTCGTCGAAAAAGCTCGATTCGACATGATCGATCGCGAGCGGAGTGGTCGACCAACTGAAGCTTTTTAGCTCCAAACCGTCGAAAACGCCGGGCATCGGTGTCGCCGAATAGCCGAGCCCGCCGCGGCGAAAAAACTCCGAGGCCGCGTCGAGCGAACCGAACACCGAATCGCCCGGCAGCCGGTCCGAAATGCGGGCATCGACGGCCAGGTGCGTGAGCCCGTCGTCGCTATCGAGCCGGATTCCATAGCGGCCATCGGCTTCGTGAACCTGGAACCGCGCATGATGTTGGTAGCCGGGAAACAGCCGGCCGCCGACCAAGCGGTTCAAGTGCGACGACGTGTCGCGCCGCGGAATGTAGACGCCATTGCGCGGCTCCCCCGTGGGATCATCCCATTCGACGGCAATCCGATGTGCGGCGTTTTCGCTCCCGAGCCCCAGCGAAGTGAACCAGTCGGGCACCATCCGCGGCGTAAATCGCGAAATGAATTCGGGCCGGACCTGTGCCAAGCGAATCAGGCAGATCCCCGCCATTCCCACGCCACCGACCAGTTGCGGCCGAAACGGCTCCGGCAACACGCGCCGCAGCGCATCGGCTTCGACGCGGTAGTTCACCAAAATCCGCCGATCGATCAAACCGCGAATGACGGGGAGTTGCATGGGCTTTGGAGGCGAAGGCTCGGCCGAAATAACGTTCCTGCCCTCTCCCGCAAGCGGAGAGGGGTCTGTGAAGAAGGTTGTTTTTCGGCCGAGGCTAAAGGTTGCAGGACTGAAGCCTACAGGGCAAAGCAGGCCGGCCGCTTGGATCGGCCGAGAAGCAAACCGCAGCGGCGAAGGAGAATTAACAGCCCGCGGCCACTGTTGCTGCTAACCCGAATTATTCGTCACGCCACACCAGCCCGAAGCGTAAGCGAGGAAGCCACCGCGGCTTATCCTCGCTAATGGCTACTATTTCGCAGCGTGTCGCGAATTCCTAGCACTATGAATAATCGGGCTAATGCATTGTCGCCTTCATGGCAAGCCAGCAGTAGCCCCCGGTTTCCCTTCCCCCTTGTAGAGTGGTTATGAGGTGAGGGGGGCGGTTCGCCGGTGTGCCACTGGCCAGCGCAGTCGGCCAGTGCGAGCGCCGCTTGAGTTCGCACACAGATGGAACCTCCAGCGGCGTGCGTCCCTCGCTAACGCTTCGGGCTACAATGCGCTCGCCGGTGGCACACCGGTTCCCCTCTCCCCTTCGCGGGAGAGGGGTTAGGGTGAGGGGGGCGTTCGCCGGTGTGCCACTGGCCAGCGTAGTCGGCCAGTGGAGCGCCGCTTGAGTTCGCACACAAATGGAACGTCCGGCGGCGTGCGTCCCTCGCTAACGCTTCGGGCTACAATGCGATCGCCGGTGGCGCACCGGTTCCCCTCTCCCCCTTCGCGGGAGAGGGGTTAGGGGCGAGGGGGCGTTCGTCGGTGTGCCACTGGCCAGCGCAGTCGGCCAGTGGAGCGCCGCTTGGGTTCGCACACAATGGAACGTCCAGCGGCGTGCGTCCCTCGCTAACGCTTCGGGCTACAATGCGTTCGCCGGGGATTCGTACCTCAAAGCCTCGCAGTCTCAAAGTCTCACAGCCTCCAAAGCGTCGTTGCACTGGGTTGCCATTCGCATAA
>DATAWG010000088.1 GCA_036267355.1 Pirellulales bacterium
GGAGCGCCGCACGACGACAACCGCCCGCAATCCGCGGCCGTCTTGAAAACCGCGGCGCGTCCAACGATTCAGTCAGGCGGTATCAACTCCCGGCGCCGGCACTGGCAGACTGCGCTTGCCCAGTGCCGCACGGTCGCCTCCGTCCATTCGATCGTCGACGCTTGCGCCATTGCTCTGCCTCTCTAGGCCGGACCGGATTTGGAAGTCGTGTACGAAGGTATACGATATTGGCTCGATCTGCGGCAAGCTGTTTAAACGCGCTCGTCCTCCGCGCCCCTTTTGGCCGGCGAGCCGCGACACCAGAATTCGTCGATGCGTTGGCCTTGCCTCGCTAGCGTTCGACAGCTTGTTGCATCGGAAAATACCATAACGATTTTTGCGCTCTTCCACCGATAGGCAGTTTGCGGCAATCAAAATCTCGTCGATCGCCCTGCCAGCCGGCATGTCGTCCGCAACGAGAAACACGCCGGGCATCGGCATGCCCGCCGCGACCCGGTTGTATGCGAAGCGAACCACGGTGTTGCGATCGTGCGTCAGCAATACCAATCCGCGCGCCGCGGCTCACTCTAGGACGGTTGGATCGGCCGCTTCCGCTAAGCCAACCTCGCGCGTGCGAGTGAATTCCAGGGCGGGATCGCGGCGGGTGAGGCCGTCGACGATGTGCTCGTTAAAGTTCTGATCAACGAGGAAGATCGTCATTCGTCCAATCCCTTTGAACGGGCTCGGGCCAATAACTCATCGTTGCTGACGTTGCCAGTCATCCCCGCTTCTTGCAGCTTGCGGGCGACCATGGCCGCCTCCTCATCGCAACTGCGCAAATAGTTGTCGAACGGCGTCGGATTTGCCAAATAGTGGGTGATGATCGCGTAGACGTCTGCCAGCGCCAGCGACCGATAGCTGCGCACGATGCCCTCGGGGGATTCGCCTCGCCGGAAGGCCCTGAGAACCAGTTCCAGAAGGACGCGGCTCTTACCAACGCGAAAAATGCCCGGCGGGTCTTCCGATAAGGGAACCACTACAGTCAACGGTTCGAAATCGACAGTCGTCATCGCGAGGTACCTGTATAGAATGATGCTCCCGCTTACATTCTACCCCATCCGTCCTGAGCGCGCCATTCCGCTCGCTGTGCCGCACGATGCGCTGGCCGACGCGCCTGAAATGGGTCGATGCTTGCCGGCGCCATTCAGACTTGATTGGATAGAACAGAAATTTTATCGAACGCTTCCGACCGCATAGTCCACGAAATCGCGGCCGATCGTGTTCCAGTTCACCCGCACCGTGACGATCTCTCCGTTGAAGATGTCGTTGCTGTTATGCGGATTAACGATCTCGAAAAGCTGGCTGGTGGCGTTGTAGGCCACGATCATGTCGAAGTGATTCGAAACGTAGCCCGAATCCCGAGGCGTCGTTTGCGACAGTAGCATCAACGGCTTGCCGGCATTGAAGTCGGCGGCGAGTGTGGTCGTGATCGACCTGAGCCTTTTTGCCAACTGCGACTCAAAGCTCGTTGCCTTGGTTGTGCATCGACATCGGAGTAGCTTAGCGTCGGGCGGGGCGAAGTGTTATGCCGCAATTGTGATGGCAAAAAAAATCGGGGCCAACCGTTGAAGGTTGGCCCCGATTCGGCATAAATGCCGCTTCGCGATGATGCGAAGGGGTTACCGGCAAGAACCGCAGTCGAGTTGGCTGCACGTTTTGCCGTACGAGTTGGCGTAGCAGCTGTCGCCGAAGAGCATCCAATCCCGACCGTGGCGGTATTCGTGGTGCCGGTCGCAACCGTCGTGATCGCAGCCGCGGTGATCGCAGCCATTGTGATCGCAACCATTGTGATCGCAACCATTGTGATCGCAGCCGTTGTGATCGCAGCCGTTGCCCTGCGGCGCTCGCGGCGGGTTTCCGCCGAACGTGACTTTGAACGGCGGAAGAAGCTGCTTGAACGTGCTCCGAGGAAATCTGCTCCAAACCGGCGGCGCGCTCGGCTTAGGACTCGATGGACCGAAGGGGCCCTCTTCGCTGACCAATGTTCCGCCCTGATGCTTGAGCCCCTTGAGCGGATTGACGGTATGGGCCGGCGATTGGCCTTTGATATTCTTCGCCTCGACCGATCCGACCTGCATGGCAATCATTCCGAAACCGAACGCGACCGCGATTAGCAAAGAACGACTCATGGCACACCAAACCTTTCTGAATTCACGAGTTACGAGTTGTATTCGGCAGGCGTTTTGCTTGCCACTACAATGCTCAGCGTGAAATCGCCCGGGATGTTACGCCGGCCGGCTAAAAAAGGCCTCCTCAGCAGAATCTGTGGGTGAATTCTGGCTCGCAAGGGCACCAAGCCTGTGATAAGGCGATTTTCGCGGTTTCGGGCTAGCGCGGCACCCCATTTTTTGGATTTGTTGGCAACGCGGTGGATTCGACGCCAATCGCGCGCGCCAAATCATCATCAAGGCAGGCAAGGGGAGCCAGAAAAACCACCGCATCGGAATTCGACTAAAGACCGCGGGGCACATTCGCCGATCCAAGGAATTCTTCAGCGTCGCAGTTTTTAGCAAGTGCGCTCGCACGGATGCAGTCGTCGATAGCGAGCAGGTTGTCGGAGACAACACGATGCAAGCAGCGGTCGTGTCGGTGTTGCTGATGGCCGGCGTTTGTGGGGCCGCGCCGAGCCCAAGCAACTGCGAAAATTCCCCCGCGGTCGTTCGGCAGGGCTACAGCGACGGCATGCAGCCGGCGGCTCGGCTTTGGTCGCCCGTGGCGCCCGATGGCACCGTGACTTACAACACCGCGCTGTTCGGCCGGCCGCGATACTCGCCACTCTGGTTGGTCCCTAGCCGGGCGACCTTCTATCCGGGCAACTATGCCCGGCCGTATGATTATCGCGAGAGATTCGATTATCCGTGGAATGGCCCGCGGCCGGCGCCGGAAGCGCCGGCGTTTGCGGGGCCTCCGGCGCCGGAGCCGTATCCGCCTCGTGGCCCGCTGCCAGAAGGCCCGGGCCTGGCTGCATCGGCCCAGCATCTGCCCGCGAGCGCATGGCCGACGGCGACGGCCGCGGAATATGTTCGCCAATCGCAATCGCGCCTCGCGTCCAACAGCCGATTGAAAGAAGGGACGGGCACCGCGCGGCCGAGCGAAACGTGCGATAAGATCGACGGGTCGCTCGGAGGCAGCCCCCCATTTCAACAGGCCGCCAAGGCGCCACGGAACAACGATATCGAATCGCCATGACCCAGCCGTTTCTCGCCGCCGCCGTTCAAATGCAGTCGGGCGAGGACAAGGGGGCGAATCTGGCCGCGGCCATCCGGCTGGTCGAGCAAGCGGCCGCCGCCGGAGCCGAACTCGTCGCGCTGCCCGAGTTGTTCAACTGCCTCGGCACGTATGCGAAGGTCTGTGCGGAAGCGGAAGCCGTGCCGGGGCCCACCAGCGAGACCATGGCGAATCTGGCCGCCCGGCTGGGGATCACGTTGCTCGCGGGCAGCATCGCCGAACGAGCGCCGCTCGGCGCTGCGACGGCCATTTACAACACAAGCCTGCTCTTCGATCCCGACGGCCGGCTGTTGGCGCGGTATCGCAAGATGCACCGTTTCGACGTCGATCTGCCGGGGCAGGTCGTGGCGCGTGAATCGGATTGGTTTGCGGCGGGCGCCAATATCGCGACCGCCACGACGCCGCTCGGCGCGCTGGGCACGGCGATCTGCTACGACTTGCGGTTTCCCGAATTGTTTCGGCGGATGGCGTCGGCCGGCGTGCAAGTGATTCTGCTCCCTTCGGCATTCACGCTCCACACCGGCCGCGACCATTGGCAAGTGTTGCTGCGCGCCCGGGCGATCGAGAATCAGGCATACGTCGTCGCCCCGAATCAGTGTGGCCGTCATTCTCCGCAACTCGTGAGCTACGGTCATTCGGCAATTGTCGATCCGTGGGGGCGGGTGTTGGCAAGCGGGCCTGAGAGCGGCGAAGCGATCGTCGCCGCCGAAATCGATTTGGCATATCTTTCGACCGTGCGCAGTCAACTTCCCGCACTCGCGCATCGGCGCTTTCTTTAGAAGCCGTTTTGAAAACCGCTGGGGACGGTCGCCTGTCGGCGTGCGCTGATTGCGCGTGGCGGCGGAAAAAATTTCCCGCAAAAGTTTTTCCGGAAAAATTTCATTCGGGAAATTTGCGGTTGTGCGGTTTGATCGCTTCACGATCTTTCCAGCGGCGGCATGATTTTCATCCCGCGAACGACGAGGTGGAGCATGCGTGGAAGAAAATGCAAGAGGGCATTTCGCGCGCTCCCGCGCGGCGCGCGATCTCGCGAAACAAGTTGCTTGACAAGATGCCCTCGCTCCGCAAAATGGGCCAACAGTCAAGCGTGGCAGTGCAGTGTGTCTTGAATCACTTTGCGGAACATCGCCGAACTCATCGGCGTTTTATCGGGTCGAAGTTCGCGCTGCGGCTCGGTCGATCAGGTGTGGAAAAATCAGGCGAGCGGCGCGCGAGCGGCGGCGCGACGCAGCGGCCGGATTTTGATTCGTTGTGCAAAGTTGGTCACGACATACCGCGGCCTTCGCAGGAACGACGCGGCGCCGCAAGCGAATGCTTGGGGGTGCGACTGAGGGATCGAATGCAGGCGACTTAGTCGCGCGCTGGATGCCCCCCCTAGCTGCGCCGCGCTCTCGTGCGGCATAATGCGATGGCGCCGAGCGCTAGGCTTCGTTGCGCAGAAAAATAACTCGGCATTTTGAACTCGGCGGTTCCATGCCCACGGCTTTGCGTGGGCACCCACCTTGAGGCGGTCGCCGAGTAGAATTTTTCGGTCGGTCCTAATTCTGCACGGCCGGTGCCGAGCTCGTTCCGTCAAAAGCCATTTTCCCATGACTGCGGCGCTCGTTGCGCTTGGCGCGAATCTTGGCGATCGACGCGCGATGCTCGATCGGGCCGTGCAGTTGCTCGCCGAGCGGCCGCATGTGCGACTGATTGCGGCAAGCCGCCCGCTCGTGACACGGCCGATCGGCGGAGACGCGGATCAGCCTGAATTTCTAAACGCGGCCGCATTGTTCGAAACGGCGCTTGGCCCGGCCGAATTTCTTGCCGCGATGGCGGAAATCGAGCTCGCCTTGGGCCGTCGCCGCGACGAGCCGCGCTGGAGCGCCCGCCCCATCGATTTGGACCTTTTGCTTTTCGGATCGTTGGTGCTCGACGCGCCGGGGCTGAGCGTGCCTCATCCGCGGATGGGTTTCCGGCGGTTCGTGATCGAGCCGGCTGCGGAAATCGCCCCCGACATGCGGCATCCCACGATTCTTTGGACGCTGGCCGAACTGCGCGACCATTTGCGTTTCGCGCCGCCCTATGTCGCGATCGCCGGTGCGCCGCGAGCGGGAAAATCGGCGCTGGCGGCCGACGTGTCCGTCTCGCTTGGCGCTCGGCTACTGGCCGATCCGACGACCAGGCAAACGGCTGCGGGAGCCGCTGCCGGCCCGTCCGCTGACGCCCTTGCATCTGGTCCGGCCTGGCAACGCGAGATAGAATTGCTCGGGTTGCGATTCAATCAGTTGGCGATGTCGGGATTGGCATCGCCGTCAGGCGGCGCGGGCCACGCGCCAAATGCGGCGATTGGCGACTATTGGTTCGATCAATCGCTCTGTGTTGCGGCAATCGCCGTTCCCGCGGAACAAGCGGCGGAGTTTCGCGAACGCTGGCGGGCTGCCGCCGTTCAGGCGCCACGACCGAAGCTGCTTGTGCTTCTCGATGCGCCGCTCGATTGGCTCTGGGAACAGATAGAACCCACAGCGGAAGTGCGGTCTTGGCTGAATCGCGAATCGTTTGCACAATTGCGACAATCGATCGTCGATCGGGCCACCATGCAATACCGCGGGCCGCTGCTGCGATTGGATAGCCGGCAACCGGAACACGCCCGAGCCGAACTGGCCGCCGCAGTGCAAGCGGCCAATTGAGATTCGCAACCGCGGATAATTCAGAGGCAATGGCCGCATGCGGGAAAGCAAGGCTTGGCCGAAAAGTAACTTCTCCACAGACCCCGCTCCCCTTGCGGGAGAGGGTCGGGTGAGGGGTTCAAGAAGCGGAGGTTATTTTTCGGCCGGGCCTAAGTTCGGCATTGAAACTCGCGCGGGAGGCGCCCCTCGCTAACGCGTCGGGCTAATGTCCCTTCGAGAAACGTCATTGTAGCCCGACGCGTTAGCGAGAGAGGCGCCGCAAAAACGCGACGCTGTTCCTCCGTCGCCAAATCCGAAAATCAACTCATGTCTGACATCGCTTCTCCCGAACTGCCCACCGTCATTCGCGACCCGGATCTCTTGCTGGACCGCGTGCGCGCCTGGCAAGCCGCGGGCGAGACGGTCGGATTGGTGCCCACGATGGGGGCGCTGCACGCCGGCCATTTGAGCATGGTCGCGCGATCCACGGCCGAATGCTCCCGCACGGTGGTCACGATTTTCGTCAATCCGGCCCAGTTCGGTCCGGCGGAGGATTTCGACCGCTATCCGCGCCAGCTTGAGCAGGATGTGGAAAAGCTGCGTGGCGCCGGCGTCGATGTGGTGTTCGCGCCCAGTACTGAAGCGATGTATCCACCCGATTTCGCGACCTATGTCGAAGTGGAAGGGCTGAGCCAGCATTGGGAAGGGGCGAGCCGGCCGGGGCATTTTCGCGGCGTCGCCACGATCGTGCTCAAATTGTTTCAAGCCGCCCCCGCCGATGTTGCCTATTTCGGCCAAAAAGACTATCAGCAGGCGGTGATCATTCACCGCATGGTGGCCGATCTGCAATTGCCCATCCAAATCCGCGTGCTGCCGATCGTTCGCGAAGCCGACGGAATCGCGATGAGTTCGCGAAATGCCTACCTCACGCCCGACGACCGCCAACGGGCGCTCGTGCTATCGCGGAGCCTGCAATTGGCCATGCAATTGATTCGCGATGGCGAACGCGACGCCCGGCGGATCGCGGATCGCATGCGCGAGATGATCACGTCGACCGAAGGAGTGGCGCTCGATTACGCAACGTTGGTTGACCCCACGACGCTTGCCGAAAAGACCGAAGTGGTCGGCACAACCGTAGCATTGGTAGCCGCGCGCGTCGGCGCCACGCGATTGATCGACAATGAAATCATAACAGGCTGAAGGCGACAGGCTACAGGCTTAAGAACGCGCGCCCTTCCGCCGTTTGCCTTCGTACCTCAAGCCTTCAGCCTCAAGCCTGTAGCCTTTTATGCTCCAAACGCTTTTCTATATTCCTGACCGTGTGTTCGGCATGCCGCTGTTCGGTTGGGGGCTGCTGTTGGCCGTGTGGGCCGTGGCCAGCGCCGCGACGTTGAGCTATCAAGTCTGGCGGCATGGATTCGGGCAACAGGCGGCCAGCTATTTGCCCTTGTTGGCGCTGATCGGCTTGGCAATTCGATTCCTGCTGCCGGCCCTGGAACAGGTCGAGCATTTGCCGACCGGTGAGAATATCGTGCTCGGTCTGCCGATCCGCGGTTATGGCGTCATGCTGCTGATCGGCTTGGTGTCGGCGGTCGGGCTGGGGGTGTATCGCGCGCGGCAGCGCGGCATCGATCCGGAAATCATGTATTCGCTGGCGATCTGGCTCTTCATCGGCGGATTCGGCGGCGCTCGATTGTTCTATGTGACGGAATATTGGACGCAACAATTCGTCAAACATCATGCCGATGGAAGTTTCGATTTCGGCGCCACGCTCGCCGCGGTGGCCAACGTGGCCCAGGGCGGGATTGTCGTTTACGGCGGATTGGCGGGCGGAGTGCTGGCCGGCGCGTTTTTCCTGCGCCGGCATCGGTTGCCGGTGCTGCGAATCTTCGACATCTGCGCTCCGAGCGTGATGCTCGGGCTGGCGATCGGACGGATCGGATGTTTTTTGAACGGCTGTTGCTATGGCGGCGTGTGTGCGCTGCCTTGGGCGGTCGCGTTTCCGCAGCAATCGCCGCCCTTCGAGCGGCAAATGAATCGGGCTCAATTGTATCTGCACGGTCTGGCGTTCTCGGATCAGGGAACCGGCTTGGGCGGACCGGCCATCATTTATCACGTCGAACCCGGCTCGGCGGCGGCTCGGGCCGGCCTGAAGGCCGACCAGCAGATCGTCGAGATCGATCGCCAAACGGCGAGCGATCCGAAGCCGGTGCGGATCTTTCCCGCCAAACGGCGCGAGGGTGCGGGCGAGGGAGCAGTCGTGCAAGACGATTCGCTTTCCGCTGCCGAAATGGCCCTCTTGGGCGTATCGGGCGAAGGAACGCGGATCACGCTGCGCACCGATCGAAGCGCGGAGCCTGCGAGTTGGGCAATCACGGCCGCCGACGAACCGCCGCAGCGCAGCTTGCCCGTGCATCCGACGCAGCTTTACGATTCACTCGGGGCGGCGCTGCTGTGCCTGCTGCTGATCGCCTACGGACCTTTCAGCCGGCACGACGGCGAGACGCTGGCCTTGCTGTTCATTCTCCATCCCGTCGCCCGGTTCCTGATCGAGGCGATCCGCACCGACGAGCCAAAGAAGTATTTCGGGATGAGCATTTCCCAGGTCGGCAGCCTGCTATTCGTCGCTATCGCCATGGGGCTGTGGTTCTATCTCCGCCGGCGGCCGGCAAAATCGGCGGGGCCCCGCCTCGCGGCACCGATCGCCGTCGGCTGACGATTGTCGATCTCGAGACCGTGTGCCAATCGATCTCGAGATCGTGTGCCACTGGCCAAGCGAAGTCGGCCGTGTGCCACTGGCCAGCGAAGTCGGCCAGTGGGAGCGCCGCTGGACTTGGCAATCGCCACTTGAACGCCGCCGTTTGCCGTTTAATCTCGCGTCGCATGCATCCGAGCCTCAACGTCAACCTGCCGGCCGGCACTGGCCGACTGCGCTGGCCAGTGGCACACGCGGCGAGAGCGAGCGCTGCGCAAGTGATGCGGGGACAACGGTTTGACAGGCCCGCCGCCGAACGCGAAGATGGACCGCAGCCGCCCCGGGTTCTCTTGGGCCGCAGTGGAAACCGCCCAGAACGGGAACTTTTCGCGCTTGCGGGGCGTCTCATTCAACGGAGCGAGTGGTGAACGACGACGCCCAACTCATCGATCAAGCCCTTGCTGGCCAATCGGTGGCGTTTGGGCGCTTGGTGACAAAATATCAAGACCGCTTGTACAACGCTTTGGTGCATGTCGTCGGCTCGGCCGAAGAAGCCAAAGACGTCGCCCAAGATGCCTTCGTGCAGGCGTTTTTGAAGCTCGATTCGTTCCAGCGTTCGGCGGCATTTTACACGTGGCTCTATCGCATTGCCTTCAACCTTGCCATCAGCCGGTTTCGCAAGACGAAGCCGACCGTTTCGGTCGATCGGGCGCGCGAATCGAGCGGACAAGAAATCATGGCCCGCGACCCACCGCCGGGCGAACGGCTCGAACAACAGGAACGCGCCCAGCAGGTCCAACTCGCTTTGGCGGCGCTCGACGAACACCATCGGGCAGTGCTAGTGCTCCGGGAAATCGACGGCTGCAGTTATGAAGCCATCGCCGAAATCCTCGACCTGCCCGTCGGCACGGTTCGCAGCCGTTTGCACCGGGCTCGGATGGAACTGCGGGAACTGCTGAAAGGCGTCGTGCAAGAAGAACGCTGACGTTTTCTCCACGATACGAATTGGCACTGAAATAGAACTGCAAAACGGGGATTCGCCGCCGACGGCAATCAGATTTGCTCGAAGCACTATTCGAGCCGAGGCTCGGCGTTTATTCCCCTTCATGAGCTGGCCCGAGAGCTGGCGAAAAGAATGGGGCTTGGCTGCGAACCCGGTCGAAATTGCCCGAAAAAATGGTTTCCCCGAGGTGCCTGTCCCCCTGCTTTCACATCCTCTGAAGGCTCGCAGCGCGCAGCGCAAGGAATCGAACATGGATCCGATGTTTCAAGACGAACGCATCAGCGCCTATCTCGACGGCCAATTGCCGAGCGACGAGCGCGCGCGGTTCGAAGACGAGTTGGCCCGCAATAGCGAGCTGCGCCAGGTCGTCGAGGAATTGCGCGGCTTGCACGACAGCTTGCAGGCCGTGCCGCGTCATTCCTTGAACGACGATTTCGCGGAGCACGTGCTGCGGCGGGCCGAACGGGCCATGCTCACGGGTCCGGCCGTCGCCGCAAACACCGCCGGCGCGAATAGCAATGGCGCGGACTCCGCCAATAGACAATCTACGGCTACGCAATCGACTGACACGCAATCTGCCGCGACGCACGGCGGCGATGGTGTTGCCGCGACGGGCGACTTGCAGGCTGCCGGTGGTTTCGCCGCTCGCTCGTCGTATGCGGATGCTCCGCGTAGCCGCCGGCCGTGGATTTGGGCGGCCGTTGCGATTGCCGTCGGCGTGATGGTGATGGTTCTGAATCCGCAGTCCAAAAAGCATGACCAACTTGCTCGACTCGAATCGACGCCGAACGTCCCGGAAGAGGGTCAGAAATCGCTCCACTCCTCTGCCAGCCCGATGGCTCCGCAGATCTCGGCCGCCGGTTCCGGTGGGAAAGCCTTCGCGGGTGGCGAAAAGCAATTGCTGCGCAAACGTGCCGAAGGATTGGCCGGCGAACCGAATGCGAAACATGAAGCTTCCTCGAACGTCGGATTCGGCGGGCGAGAAAGTTTGGAGCGCGATTCGACATCGCCCCCCGCTCCTCCCGCAATACCCCGGCAAGGCTCGCTTGCGGATGGTGCTGTCGGCGGCACGGCGCCTAATCTGGCAGATTCGACCGGTCGTAATGACGTCGCCGGTAGCGGTTCGCTGACACTCCGTGGCGCGAACGACTATCGCCGTAGCGGCGCTCGCTTGGCCGACTCGCCTGCCGTGCCAGACAAGAACGGTCCTGGCAAAACTGGCCCCAGCAAAATTGGCGCGCCGCCGGCCGATCGGCTGGCGACCGATAACTCGGCCATGGATCGAAAAAGTCTGGATGCCATCTCAACCGGCAGCGAAGCCGCCGACAAATCGGGCGTCAATCGCGCGGCAGCGGCCCCGGCCGGGGTTCTCGCCGCCAATGCCCACGCCAAGCATAACGCCGACACCGATGATTACCAAACGCTGCCGGCCGGCGGGATGATCGTCGGCGAATGGGCCACCACGCCCGAGGTTTCCAAGGAGGCTTTCCAGCGGTTGTTGGCGCAGCGCGGGATCGCCATGAATGAAAGCCCAGCCGCGAACCTGGCCTTGATCAGCGCGGTGCGCAGTGCGTCGACCGGCAAGATCGCTTTCGGCAATCCAACGAGTACGACGGCCGTCGAACAACATGCCGGCCAAGTCGAACAAGGCGAACAAGCCACACAAACCGCCAAATCGATCGACCTGGCTACTGCCGAGAAAGAGCCATCTCTAGATGCCGCCGAGAGTCCTTCGCCCGGGCCGCAGCCGACTGCAACGGTTGCAAAATCGCCGGCACCGGGCGGAGCAGCGCCGCCCACTGCGCTTGGCGTTGCCCGTGCGCCGCGGCCTGCGGCAACGCGATTGGATCCGGCTCGGTCGGATACGGCGAATTCGGCGGTAGCATCGTCGAAAGGCGCGCCGGTGGAGGCATCGAGTTCCGGCGTTGTTATTGGGCCATCGACCATCAATGCTGGCAGCATGCCAAATTTTGCGCCGCCGGGGCCGGCTGCGGGCCAAGGCTCGCTCGAAGTCGTCTATGTCGTCGGCACGCGCGACCAAGTGCTGGGGCTAATCGACGACCTGCACGCCCGCCCGGCCCAATATCGGCGGATGGCGCTGGCTGCCGTCGTGCCGACTCCCTCCAACAAAGAGCGCGGCGCCAAGGCCGGCCTGGAACCGGCACGGCGCGCGTCGAACGAGGCTTCGCCTCCGGCGGCAATCGCACCGGCCCCAATTGCAGCACCGTTTGGCGCGGCGAACAATCCGCCCGATGCCGGAGCAGGGAAATCTTCAGCCGATGCGGCTCAGTCAGCAGCGAAACCTGGCGCAAATAGCGATGCGAATTCTTTGCCCGCCGCCGAGCAAAATGCCGCTGCGTCGTCGGGCGGTGCGGCGAAGGCAGTCAGATCCAGTCCCGCAAGCTCGTCGATCGCCGATTCCGAATCCACGGCGGACTTGGCCGAGCAGCCGAATGGGCTGGGTTGGGCCGCGCGCATGAACCTGCCGCCGGAAACTGAAGGATTCTTGCAGCGGGCGCTGGCCGAGCGGGAGAATCTGTCGCTCCGCCAGAATCGCCAACCAAAGCCACAGGCGCGCCAAGCGCCGGCAGCGGGCACATACGGCGCTGCTGCAAATGGTTCTTTGGAAAAGGACCAACGGGCCGACAATGCAAAGAGCGTCGCCGCAAAAAGCGAGGCCGCAAACGGCGACGCCAAGTTTGGGCTGAAAGACTTGCGATTGGAAACAGCGGCCGTTCATGAAGATCGCGGCGACGAACAAACGCAAGCCGTGTTCGTCTTCCGGGTGCTTCCGCCCGTCGCGCTTTCAACGCCGGTGGTCCCGACTGCGGCGTCGCCCGCAGCGCCGCCCGCGGCAACTTCGCCAAGCGGTGTTCCAACTCCGGCAGCAACCCCTGCGGGCGTTGCGCCTGCGGCGCCACCGGAAAAGGCTGGCAAATAGCCGCCAGCCTTGTTGGACGGAATTGCCTGTGTGAAAGCGGCCAAAAATGCGCCGTCAAAACTTGGTGATCAATAGAAGGCGCCCCGCGCCCGAGGGTAACCGGGGGATCAGCCGCCAGATGGTCTATGCCGACGGATCGCGCGTCGGCGGCATAGGATGCAGGCGGCGGATGTTCCGGACACCAATCGAGCGCAGGGCGCGCGGGGGTCCCAGCGGGCCAATTCCGGCCCGGATTATTTTAGGGTGATTCGCGGATCGTCTGGTTTCTCGCAGAGCAATGGTTGATTAAAAGCGGCCGAAGGAGATCCCTTCGCAACGGCCTCACGTTTCGAGCGATTCCCGTTGCCGTATGCAGGCCGCCGAAGCATTCCCTTCCAGCGTCGCCGGCCAGCAAGCGTCGCTTTTCATAAAGCGTCGCTTTTCATAAAGCTTGGCTGCCGGAGCATCGTAGCAAGCGTTTGCCCCGATTCTTACGAGCCGGGTGTGTGGAATTTGTTTACTCAACTCCGAAAATCGTGGTCCGAAAGTTTCGCTGACATACTCTCTATCCGGATGCCCCATCGATTACGGTCGCCCATTTTGCAAACGTGGTGCCAACGTTGGACAGAATTGTTGTTTATCGCCTAGCAAATTGACGTAACCTATTGTCAATAAAAGGCTAGAGTGTTTGCGCGATGGAGCGAATTATCGGCCAGAAGAGCCTGTAAAAACGGGCAATGCCTCATTCATTTGCGGGCACTGCCCGGTTCGTTAGCGGCCTTCGACGTCGGTAGAACTCGCTTGAGAACGGAGGCCCAATCGCATCAAGTGAAAGATTGCCTCGCTCGCCAGAGGGAGCTGGTCGAGCTGGATCCACTCGTCTGCCGTATGTGCCTGGGCGATCGAACCTGGGCCGAACACGACCGTCGGCACGCCCGCCGCCGAGATGATCGCGGCATTGGTTCCGAACGGAACGCCGATCCGTTCGCCCCCGGCGATCGCGCCGCGCAAAATCGACGATAACCTGCCGGCCAACGCTCCATTGGCCGCATCCGAAAGCCCGCTGCTGTGCATCAGCGGTTCTTCATGCTCGATCAGGGCTGCGCCTGCACGAGCGTCACGGTCAGGCTCGGAATTGGCCGTCGCTTGGCGCCTCGCCCGCAGGCCGGCCGACACGTAGTCGACCGTCCGTTGCCATGCTGCCCGCGGGTCGTCGCCCGGCAACAAGCGATGGTCGATTTCGATGGTGCAGCGATCGGGCACGGTATTGACACCGCTGCCGCCGGCAATCGTGCCAACGCTCAACGTCCGTCGGCCGCATAGCGGATGCTCGCCGAGCGTCGGCAGCACTTCCTGGCTGTATCGCTCCAAAAGCGACACAACGGGAGCCATGCGATAGATGGCGTTGTCGCCCAGGCCGGGATTCGAGCTGTGCGCGGCCCGGCCGTGAGCATGGCAACGCCAACGGATCATTCCCTTGTGGGCCACGACGATCTTGAGTTCTGTCGGCTCTGCGACGACGGCCGCATCGGGGCGTCGCGGGAGGAACTTTAAGACTGCTGGCGGAATCGGTTTTGCGCCAGGCTGGGGGGCCGCTTGTGAGCTTGTGTCTGACCAGATGCGGCACACGCCCTTCGCCCCGCTGAAGCCGTGTTCTTCATTCACGGTGCATGCCAACACAACGGTGGGCCGCGGACCGGCGGCGCTGCTGCGTCCGCTTGCCCGTTCTTCTGCAAGCCGGACCAGCGCGCCGAGCATAACGGCGAGGCCCCCTTTCACGTCGCACGAACCCCGCCCATAGAGCCGGCCATCGCGAACCGTGGGCGTCCAAGGCGGAATCGTCATGCCCTCGACGCCGACCGTGTCTTGATGCACGTCGAAAAGCAGCAGCTCGCCGCCGGCCCCGGGGGGCACGTCGCCGAAGACGCAAGACAAGAGGTTGTCCTGTAGCGGCGCGATCGGCTGCCGGCAGTGCGGTATCTGAAATCGGGCAAGCAGTTTTTCGACGTAGTCGGTGACGCGCCATTCGAAGAATTCCGGGGCGGCAACATTTCGCCCCATCGGATTCACGCTCGCCAAGGCCACCAAATCGCTGAGCGTCGTGTTTAAATCGAGTGGCATGGCTTGCTTTCGAGGTGCAATCTCGGGTCGGGAGAGGCCATCCGGCGTTGAGGACCTCCCTCGCCGGCGCGGCAGGCTAGTATCGACCCTTCGCTAACGCCGGCGGCCAATTTCGCTGCGGGAAAAAATCGAGTGTTGAATCGCTCGCTTTCGCTTGCCTCCCCTACCTATAATGTTCATGGAGAGATTGGCGCTGCTCGGCGGCCGGGCGGGGGATGAAAGTAAGGAAATTTTTTCCAGACCCCTAACGCGTGGTATTGCTATTTGAGCTCGATCTGCGAATACTAAAACACGGAACGAGGGTTCGCCCTCGCTTCCTACCCTTCGTAGGTTCCTGCCCCACCTGCGAAGGGTTCTTTTTTGCGCCCGCGGCAAATTAATGCTGCCGGAATCCCGCCTGGGCTTAGCCCCGATTATTCATAGTGCCAGGAATTCGCGATACGCTGTGAAGTAGTAGTCGGGGGGCGTTTGTGAGCGTAAGCCTCGGTGGCTCGCCTCGCTTACGCTTCGGGCTAGCGTGGCACCATGAAAAATCCGGCTTGAGTTGCTGATCGCACACCGTGCCGCTGCTGGATTCTAAAGACCGTCGCGCGGAAATGAAACCACGCCACGGTGCAAATGCCCGAACCGCGGTCGAAAAAAGATTCTCAGCATCGCTTGGCTTTCCGATCCGCGGGCGCTTGACGGTAAAGCGCGAGGGCATTAGGATTTTCGCGGTTGGCGATATGTCTCGACGGGAGGTCGAGATTTTTTCCGCTGTGAGTTTGTGAGAATATTCACAAAGTAGGTGTTCTTGGCGGCTTCGGTGCCGCTTCCATTGGCTCCGCGACCCGGGAGCCGGCGATTCGGAGGATCGCCTCGCGTGTCACGCGATTCGTGGCTCTTTCCTACCTGAACCTTTCGATCGACGGTTTATGGTCAGCCTGTTTTTGCCCGTGCTGTTGTTCGTGGTTCTGGCTGCCGGGCTGTCGTTGGCGCTGGTCGTGGCAGGGCGGGTGATTGGCCCGCACCGCGATTCGGCCGTCAAGCGAATGCCGTATGAAAGCGGCATGGATCCGATTCACGATTCGCGGCGGCGGTTCGACGTGCGGTTCCATCTGGTCGCGATCGCGTTCTTGCTCTTCGATGTCGAATTGCTGTTCCTTTATCCCTGGGCCGTGGCCAGCCGGCCAGGGGCGGCAGAAGCGGCGGCCAAAAACGATGCGCCGGCGCCCGCCGGCATCGATTGGGCCGTGCGGCATCACTTGGTGTCGGGCCGTGGCTTGGTGTTCGTCGAGGTGATGGTGTTCATCGCCTTGTTGGGTTTGGGATTCGTGTATGCGTGGCGGAAGGGGGTGTTCCGATGGCGATAGACCTGCCCGAAAATGTGGTAGTCGGCCGGTTGGACAGCCTGGCAAGTTGGTGCCGGAAAAACAGTTTGTGGCCGATGCCCTTTGCAACCGCCTGTTGCGGAATCGAATTGATGGCCACCGGGGCGAGCAAGTTCGACATCTCGCGGTTCGGGGCCGAGGTGTTTCGCTTCAGCCCACGGCAATGCGATCTGATGATCGTCGCCGGTCGAGTGGTGATGAAGATGCTGCCGGTGTTGCAACGGATTTGGCAGCAGATGCTCGAGCCGAAATGGTGTATCTCGATGGGTGCCTGCGCGTCGACCGGCGGAGTGTTCGACACGTATTGTGTCGTGCAAGGCATCGATCGATTCATCCCGGTCGATATGTACATTCCTGGCTGCCCGCCGCGGCCGGAGCAATTGATCCAAGCCGTGATTGATCTGCAAGACAAGATTCAACATGAGGGCACGCTCGCCGGCCGAGAATTCGACGTGAAGGCCCGGCAACAGCGCAAACGGGCATTGGTCGAAGTGCCGGGCGTCGTGCAAGTCGACAGCGCTCGCACGCCGAACGTGTAAGGCTCGGCCGAAAAACAACTTCTCCACGGACCCCTTTCCCCTTGCGGGAGAGGGCAGGATGAGGGGTTCGAAAAGCGGAAGTCATTTCAAAGCGGCGACGGACGAACGACGAAGAAGCTTAACCACGACGACGCGAAAGAAACGAAAGACGGACGAGGCAAAAGAACCACGGATGACGCTGATTACACGGATGAAGGAAGACGGATGAAGAAGGAGCGAGAAATAAATAAGTGGAGAGAGCGGCAGGCCGGCACTGGGTTGTGCAGCGGCTGCGTTTCCTTATCCGTGTGATCCGTGGTGGATTGCCCTCGTGTTTTAGTGATCGTTATGCCTGATGCCGCAGCGAAATCCGATCCCGCAAAGGCTCCCGCCGGGGGAGCGACGGTTGCCACGTCTGCGACGGTCGCTGCGCTGGTGGAAAAATTTCCGGCGGTGAAATCGAGCGAATTTCGCGGGCAGACTCGCGTCGTCGTGCCGGCGGAATCGATTTTCGCGGCACTCGAGTTTCTTAAGCAACAGCGGCACTTCAATTTTCTGGTCGATATCACGTGCGTCGACTACCTCAACTATCGCGATGCGACCGATCGGTTTGGATTGGTGTATTTGCTGGCCAACACGGACACGAACGAACGGCTCACCGTGCGCACGTTTTTGAACGAGCCGGATCTGACCGTTCCCTCGGCCGTGCCACTGTGGGAAGGGGCGAATTGGTTCGAGCGCGAAGTGTGGGATATGTTCGGCATCACCTTCGCGGGCCATCCCGACCTGCGACGGATTTTGATGCCCGAGGAGTTCACCGCGTTTCCGCTGCGCAAAGATTATCCGCTACAAGGCCGCGGAGAGCGGCATAACTTTCCCGTCCTCTCGCGCCACGTCGGTTAGGAGATCGATAGTAAACAACGAATGCAAACCACGGATCACACGGATGACACGGATAAAGAAACCGCAAGGTTCGCCTAAACCGGCGGCGTTGCCTGCCAACGTCGATGTCGTTCTTGTTTGACTGGTTTTTTTATCCGTGCAATCCGTGTCATCCGTGGTTTCCGCTTTTTTCTTTCGTTTCTTTCGCCTCTTTTGTGGTTAAACGTCTTCGTCGTTGGTCGGTCGTGCCTTGCGGTTAGGAATCACTGAAACGGATTAACATGGCCGCCTCCACTTCAACGCCGGGCTCCGACACGCGCCACGGCGAGCGTCCGCTCGACGAAGACAATCCGCATACCGGCCGATTGCGCGACGCCGAAGAAGCCGGCCCGAACACGCAGGAATTCGAAGATTATCAGTGGACGTTGAACTTCGGCCCGCAACATCCCGCCACGCACACGACACTCCGGCTCGTGCTCAAGCTCGACGGCGAACGGGTCGTCGATGCGGTGCCCGATATCGGCTACCTCCACTCGGGCTTCGAGAAGCTCGGCGAGAGCCTCGACTACAACCAATACGTCACCGTCACCGACCGGATGAACTACATCTCGCCAATGGCCAACAACGTGGCCTGGCACGGCGCGGTCGAGCGGCTCTTGGGCATCGAGCTGCCGCGGCGGGCGCAATACATCCGCGTGATCGTCGCCGAGCTGTCCCGGATCAGCGACCATCTGCTCTGCAACGGGGCGGCCGGGCTCGACACCGGCGCGTTCACGTATTTTCTCTACGCGTTCTATCAGCGCGAAGTGCTCTACGACATTTTCGAAACGCTCTGCGGAGCCCGCTTCACGAACAGCTACACGCGCGTCGGCGGACTGATGTACGACATGACGCCGCTGGTGATCGACAAGATTCGCACCTTCGTGCGGAATTTTCACAAAACGCTTGAAGACATGGATCGGCTGCTGAATCGCAACCGGATTTTCGTCGATCGCACGAAGGGTGTCGGCGTGTTGCCGCGCGAAGAGGCCATCAACCGCAGCGCCAGCGGGCCGATCGCCCGGGCCAGCGGAGTGACGCGCGATCTGCGCAAAGACGAGCCGTATCTCTGTTATCCGGATTTCGATTTCAAGGTGTGCTGCGCGAAGGCCGGCGATTGCTATGCCCGCTATTTGGTGCGCATGGCCGAGATGCGCGAAAGCTTGCGAATCGTCGATCAAGCCATCGAAAATTTGCCCGTCGGCGAAATCAATGTGGCGATCGGCGAGCGCAAGGCGCTGCCGACGAAGTCGATGGTCTATTCGACCATCGAAGGAACGATTTCGCATTTCGAGCTGACGATGAGCAATCGCGGGTTCGCGGTGCCGTTCGACGAATCGTATGCGGCGATCGAAGCGCCGAATGGCGAACTCGGATTCTATCTGGTGGGCGACGGCTCGGATGTTGCCTATCGGGCCCGATGCCGGCCGCCGTCGTACATCCATTTTGCGTTGTTTCCGTATTTGATTCGCGGCCACACGCTGAGCGACATCGTGGCCGTATTGGGAAGCTTGAACATCATCGCCGCGGAGCTGGACCGTTAAGCAGGCATACTCCGTATGCCGTTTGCCTTTTTAACGTAGCAGGCATACTCCGTATGCCGTTTGCCGGTCGAAAACGCACTGCAATTGCCGCGGTTTCTGCGAGCGCAGACGGCACACGGAGTGTGCCTGCTACGTAATCGAGCTGAATTAACTACAAGCCATCGATATGGCACATTCCATTCCTACTGCCGATCGCTTGCCCGAGGAGCGCGTGCTGACCGACGAAATGCGGGCCGAAATCCGTGCCTTCTTTCCGCGCTATCCGACACGCCAAGCGGTGACGCTGCCGGCGCTGCACGTCGTGAACGAGCATTTGCGCTGGGTGCCGCTGAAGGCGGTCGAAGAAATCGCCGAGATGCTCGAGCTGGCCCCGGCCGATGTGCAAGACACGCTGTCGTTTTACGGCCTGTTCAAGCAAGACAAGCCCGCCGGCCTGACGCGGGCCTGGGTTTGCCGTTCGATCAGTTGCGCGTTGCGCGGCGGCGAAGAGGTGTTGGAGCACTTGTGCCACAAGGCCGGCATCCGCCCCGGCGAAACCACGGCCGACGGCTCGCTGACTTTGGAATTCGGCGAATGCCTGGGCGCCTGCGAATTCGCCCCCTGCATGCTGGCAAACAAGACGCTGCACAAAGATCTCACGCCGGAAAAAGCGGACGCGTTTTTGAAGGAGTGCGGGGTCAGGAATACAACGACGAACGGAAAACCTTAGCACGCGCCACGCGAAGGGGTCAGGCACATTTTTCGGCGTGAGGCGTGAAAGAGCCGCGGGACGTTGCTGGCCGAAAAATGAGCCAGACCCCGAGCGCCGCCGAAAAATGAGCCGGACCCCAAGTCGAAAGCCATAGCATCATGTCCAAGTTCGAGCCGGTTCTGTTGGCCAATGTCGGCAAGCCGAATAGCCATACGCTCCAAGCGTATCAGGCTGCCGGCGGCTATGCGGGGCTGCGCAAAGTGCTCAAGGATATGACCCCCGCGGCGACGATCGAAATGGTCAAGCAGAGCAATCTCCGCGGCCGTGGCGGGGCCGGTTTTCCCACCGGGTTGAAATGGACGTTCCTGCCCAAGGACCATCCCGGCCCGATCTACATGTGCATCAATGCCGACGAAAGCGAGCCGTCGACGTTTAACAACCGCATCCTGATGGAAGACGATCCCCATCAGGTGATCGAAGGCACGATCATTTCCTGCTACGCCACCCGCGCCTCGACCGCTTATATCTATCTGCGCTTCGAATATCCGCTCTGCTACGAACGGCTGCAAAAAGCGATCGACGAATGCTACGCGGCCAATTTGCTCGGCCCAAAGATCCTCGGCAGCGAATTCGCGCTCGATATCTATCTCCATCGCGGCGCCGCCGCCTATATTTGCGGCGAAGAAACGGGCCTGATCGAAAGCCTCGAAGGCAAACGGGCTTGGCCGCGGATCAAGCCGCCGTTCCCCGCCGTCGAAGGCCTGTTTCGCAAGCCGACCGTGGTGAACAACGTCGAAACGATGGCCTGCGTGACGCAAATCGCCACGCGCGGCGTCGAATGGTTCAAGTCGATCGGCGTGCCTTCCGACCCAAAGAACCCGCGCGATCCGGGCAGCTATGGCCCGAAGCTGTATTGCATCAGCGGGCACATCAATAAACCCGGCTGCTACGAAGCTCCATTGGGCATCACCTGCCGGCAATTGATCGACGAATATGGCGGCGGCGTGTGGAAAGGCCGCAAGGCCAAGGCCGCCGTTCCCGGCGGAATCAGCATGGGCCTGTTGTCGGCCGCGGAACTTGATACGCCGCTGGATTTCGCCGGGCCGGGCAAAGTCGGCTGCTTGGGGCTCGGCACCGCCGCGGTCACGGTCATCGACGAAACCGTGTCGATGGTCGATTTCCTCCACAATACCTGCCGGTTCTTCCAGCACGAAAGCTGCGGCCAATGCACGCCGTGCCGCGAAGGCACGAATTGGGCCCTGCGAATGATGGAACGCATCAAAGCCGGCCGCGGCCGCTTGCGCGATTTGGATCTGCTGCTGGAAATCGGCGATTCGATCGGCATTATTCCCGGTTCGACGATCTGCGGCCTGGCCGACGGGGCGGCGTGGCCGATGAAAAACGCGATCCGCAAATTCCGCGGCGAATTCGAAGAATACATTCGCCGCACGAACCCCAGCGGCTACATGACCACCGAGGCCGTCGAAGCGCTGCCGCTGGAAACGGCGCATTGAGGAAGAAGAAACTAACCACGGATAACACGAATCACACGAATAAGAAAAGAACACGGCCGGTCGGCCGAGAAGAATATTTTTACGGAGGCTAGGCCTTCAGGCAGCGTTCAGGCCTGGGGTTGCGAACGGGTGATGGGACGAAGGGAATTCTTTACCTAGCCCAGGCCTTCTGGCCTGGGTTCGCGACGAAACGAGAGAGAATATTTTTTAGCCCGCTTCAGCGGGCTTACCGACAGGCCGGCTTTAGCCCTTGGAACTGCCCGTGGCTAAAGCCGCGAAAGAGATGAAAGCCCCGTGAATGGGGCTCAACAACGAAATATTGAATGGCTACCTAAAGACGCCCTTGGTTGGACCGCGATCCGAGGCGCAATAAAAAGCCTGGACAACAAGACCGATCGTCGCCAATCTTCGCGTCCTAACCCCTCACCCTCACCCTATTCCTTAACCCCTCACCCGCTCCGCATGGGAATCGTCATTGTCGATGGCCGCGAAGTTGAAGTCGGTCCGAACGAACGGATCAATTGCATCCAGGCGGCCGCGCGCGTCGGCATCGATATTCCATTTTATTGCTGGCACCCCGGCTTGAGCGTCGTGGCCAGTTGCCGGATGTGCCTGGTGGAAACCGGGGCCAAGCATCCGGAAACCGGCGCGATCACGATGGTGCCCAAGCTCGTGCCGGCCTGCCAGACGCCCGCCAAGGATGGCACCGTCGTGGTCACCACCAGCAAGGCCGTCGTCGAAAATCGGGCCCGCGTCGAGGAAGGGCTTTTATTGGATCATCCGATCGATTGCCCGATTTGCGACAAGGCCGGCGAATGCCTGTTGCAGGATTATCATTTTCATCACGGCCAGCCGCAGCGCCGGCCCGATATCCGCCCGTTCACGAGCCGCAGGCGCTCGCTCGGCCCGACGGTGACGCTGTTCGTCGATCGCTGCGTAATGTGCAGCCGCTGTGTGCGCTTCACGCGCGAAATCACGGGCACGCGCGAACTGATGGTCATCAACCGCGGCAGCCACGAAGAAATCGACGTCTTTCCGGGCCATCCGCTGGAAAACAAAATGTCGGGCAACGTGGTCGATCTCTGCCCGGTCGGCGCGCTGGGGGACAAAGATTTTCTCTACAGCCAGCGCGTGTGGTTCATGAACAATCGGCCGGGCGTGTGCGCCGGTTGCTCGACCGGCTGCTCGATCAACATCTGCCAGAATCAAGACACGGTCTACCGCCTCCAGCCGCGCGAAAATGTGTTCGTCAATAAATATTGGATGTGCGACGAAGGCCGCTATGGCTATCATCACGTCCACAGCCCGGAGCGCCTTGTCGAACCGCGGCGGCGCGACGGCGCGACGCATGCGAATATCGAATGGTCGGCGTTGCCGAAAGAACTCGACGCGCGACTGAAAACGGCCGGCCGATTGGCGGCCGTCGTCTCGCCGCATCTCACCGTCGAAGAAGCGTATCTGCTGTGCAAATTGGCGCGGGCCTACGATCCGCAGGCGGTTTTGGCGCTCGGGCCGCTGCCGGTGGTGGGAAAAGACGAACGGTTTCAGAGCGGCTTCACGATCCACGCCGAAAAATGCCCGAATCGCAAGGGCGTCGAGGCGGTGCTCAACAAATTCAGCAGCGAGCGAGTCCTGTCGTTCGACGGTTTGCTCGGCCAACTCGATGCGGGCACGATTCGGGCCGCCTGGGTGAGCGGCGGATATCCGAAACCATGGATCGACGAAGCCACTGCCGAGCGGTTCGGCAAATTGGATCTGCTCGTGGTGCAAGACCTGTTCGACTCGCCGCTGTGGCAGCGGGCGACGTATCAATTGCCGGGCGCATCGTTCGCCGAGCGGGGCGGCTCGTATGTGAATTTCGCCGACCGGCTGCAATCGTTCGATTGGGCGATCCGGCCGCCGGCGGGCGTGTGGATCGAAGGCCATTTGTATTGGCGGCTGCTCGCGCGGAAGGGTTTGTACAATCCGCGGAGCGTGCTCGGCGAAGTGGCGGCGGAGATTATTTATTTTGCGGCGGCCGGCGGAGAAATCTCGCCGGTCGGAGTCGATTTGAAAGTGAACCTGCTCGCCGGCAACGGCAGCGCAGCGATGGCAAAGAATGACGAAACGGCGAAAGCGTGAGGACGATTCGACCCCAAAGCTCAAGGAAGGCGGCCGACGCCTGATCCAATAGAGAACGCTCTATCCGCCTTCCCTGGGCTTGGCCCCCGGATCGCGATCCGACAGCCTACAAACCATGCACACGCCCGAAACTATCGTCGCCCTGATCAAGATCGTCCTCATGCTCGGCGGGCTGATGACGGCGGCGGCTTATTTGGTGCTCGTCGAGCGCTGGATCGCCGCTTGGGTGCAAGACCGCCAGGGCCCGAATCGCGTCGGCATTCCGCTCACCAAAATTCGCCTGTTCGGCCTGGGCCAGCCGCTGGCCGACGGGCTGAAATTCATCTTCAAGGAAGACTACACGCCGGCCCAGGTCGACAAGGGCCTGTACACGCTCGCCCCCATCATCATTCTCACCGCGGCGCTCGCCATCTTCGCCGTGATTCCATTCGGCAGCGTGTTGCCGATGATTTCCGTGCCCGGCATTTCGCAGCCGATCGAATTGATCGTCGCGCCGCGGCTGGATGTCGGGCTGGTGTACGTGTTCGCGCTGTCGAGCATCGCCGTGTATGGCGTGATTCTCGGCGGCTGGGCCAGCAACAATAAATACAGCTTTTTGGGCGGCCTGCGCTCGAGCGCGCAATTGATCGCCTACGAAATTCCGCTCGGCTTGGGCATTCTGGGCGTCGTGCTGATGAGCGGCACGCTGCGGCTCGACAAGATCATCACCGATCAGGCCACGAGCGGCGTGTGGAACGTCGCGCTGCAGCCGCTCGGGCTGTTGGTGTTCGGCGTGGCGTCGTTTGCCGAGGCGGCCCGGTTGCCGTTCGATCTGCCCGAGGCCGAGCAGGAATTGGTCGGCGGGTATCACACCGAATATGCCGGGATGCGGCTGCTGCTGTTTTTGATCGCCGAATTTTTGCACATGGTCACCGCCGCGTTTCTGTTGGTGATCTTGTATTTCGGCGGCTGGCATCTGTGGGGGCTCACCGGTTCCGGCGACATTGTCACTTGGCCGGTGGCCATCTTGCGGATTGTCGTCTTAACCGCCAAAGTGTTGGCGATGATTTTGTTTTTCATGATGGTGCGCTGGAGCTGGCCGCGATTTCGGTTCGACCAGTTGATGTCGTTGGCGTGGACGGTGATGCTGCCGCTGGGCGTGGTGAACCTGTTGCTGATGGCCGTGTTGACCGAATATCGGAGCCATTTGGGCGGCGGTTGGTGGGCATTTGCGATCATCAGTTGGGTGGTGTCGATCGGAGCGTGCGTGGTGGCCGGGTTGATGGCCCCGCTGTCGGTCGACAATCGCCCCAAGCCGCATGTGCACCCCTGGGACGCGGAAACAAGCCTTGGAGATTGATCGCCCGACGCTGGTGGAACGCGCGTTGGCAGTTCGTCCCTCGCTAACGCTTCGGGCTAGTATCCCTCACATTAGCCCGACGCGCTAGCGAGGAAAAAACACGAGCCCGAAGCGTCAGCGAGAGACGCCCGCCGCGAAGCGTTGATTTCAAGCAAGACTGAGAAAAAGGTGTCAGGAACCGTTTCGAGCGACCCGCGTTGCCGAGCCCTGCCACCGTTGCGAAACGGTTCCTGACACCTTTTGCTGGCCCCAAGCAAACGAAAAACGATGAAACCGAACGACCCGACAATTCGCTGGATCGAAGACCCGCCGATGGGGCTTTCGGGCCGCATGTATTTGCCGCTGTTCGTGCAGGGGCTGACCACCACGGTAAAGCACCTCTTCAGCCGCAAGGTGACGCTGCAATTTCCCGACGAGCGGCCCAAAATCGGCAATCCAATCATCTACCGCGGCGTGCATCGCTTGAACAAGGATTCGCAAGGCCGGGTGAAATGCGTCGCCTGTTTCCTGTGCGCCACGGCCTGCCCGGCCCATTGCATCGATATTGTCGGGGCGGAAAGCCCCTGGCCCGATCGAGAAAAATATTGCGAAAGCTTCACGATCGACGAACTGCGTTGCATCTATTGCGGCATGTGCGAAGAAGCCTGCCCGGTGGATGCGATCGAGCTGACGAGCTTTTTGGACCTCACCGGCCGCAGCCGCGAGGAAATGATTTTCGACAAGGAAAAGCTGCTGAGCGTTTACGACAAAACCAAAGACAGGGAGCCAAGCCAATCGGTCCGCCTCGGCGTGCCGGTGCTGTGACGTTTCCCGTATGCCACTGGCTCTGCCAGTGTGTGTGAAACGACGTCGGCAAGAGCAGCACTGGCAGAGCCAGCGGCCCGCGGCGCGGAACGAACGGCGTTGGGATTCGCGGCCCGGTGAAAGTTTTTGCGTAGCCCAGGCCTTCAGGCCTGGGGATCGCGAGGAAACGAGAGAATGTTTTCAGCCCGCTTCAGCGGGCTTACCGACAGGCTGGCTTTAGCCGCCTGGAACTGCCGGTGGCTAAAGCCGCGGAAAAGATAAAGCCCCGTGAACGGAGCTGGCAACAGAATCGTTGATTCGCCTGTCGTCCCAGGCATGAATGCCTGGGCAAGGGAAAAACGGCCGTGCGGAAAAAGCGTTAGCGCGGGACGAACCGTGTGCCACTGGCTCTGCCAGTGAGTGTGCGGCAGCAATGGCAGAGCCAGTGGCACACGGAAGAAACTAGGAGCGAACGACTTTGAACCCGATCCAATGGACCGTCGCGATTGCGACGCTGCTGGTTGCGCTGGCGATGTGGCTTATGCTGCCGCGGGCCAGCGCCGGATTCGCCGGCCGGGCCATCGGCGCGGTGCTCGGCATCGTCGCGCTCGGGCTGTTCGCCTCGCTCTGCGTGCGGATTGGCGGCTGGCCGACACAGGTGCTGTTTTGGATTCTCGCAGGCGTGACGCTTATCGCCGCCGGCGCCGCGGTGACGCTCCGCAGCCCCGTCTATTGCGCCGTCTGGTTCGCGCTCTCGCTGTTGGGCACGGCCGGGCTGTTTCTGTTTCAAGGCGCGCAGTTTCTCGCCGCCGCGACGATCATCGTCTACGCCGGGGCGATCCTGGTCACGTTTCTGTTCGTGCTCATGCTGGCTCAATCCACCGGCCGGGCTTATTACGACCGCGTCTGCTGGGAGCCGCTGGTTTCAGCCGTGACCGGCGCAGTGCTCGTCGGCATTCTGACGATGGCGCTGGTGAACATCGATTTCAAATCGACGCCAATCCCCGACGACGCGGCCCTGCGGCAAAACATCCTGTCGCTCGACCACGTCGCCCATCTTGGCCAAGAACTGTTCAGCCGTTATCTCGTGGCCGTCGAAGTCGCCGGAACATTGCTCTTGGCCGCCCTGGTGGGCACGATCGCCATGGTCGGCCACGAGCGGCCGCCCACCGAAGAAGACCGCCGCCGCGAGCAAAAGCGCCAAAGCCCGCGCGAATCGTCGGGCAATGGCCGCGGTTCCCGGCCGCACGGCGCCGACCACAAGGAGCCGGTCCATGGATGAAGCGGCTTTGCTCTATCAATCGCTGCTCGTGGGAGCGCTGTTGTTCGGCATCGGCATGATCGGTTTCTTGAGCCGGCGGAACATGATCGTGATGTTCCTCGCCGCCGAGATGATGTTGCAAGGCGTGTCGGTGAGCCTCGTGGCCTGGGGCCGGTATCACGACGATTGGGGCGGCCAGATCGTGGTGATCTTTAGTCTCACCGTCGCCGCCTGCGAGGCAGCAATCGCCTTGGCTCTGGTGCTGATGCTCTACCATCGCAACGGCAAATTGGATGTCGACGCCTGGCACGACATCCGCGAGAGCAACCTGCCACCGTTTATCGACACGGAATTGCCCGAGGTGCGCACGCCGTCGCCGGTGTGGCCCCATTTGGTCCCCTCCGGCATCAAGCCCACGACCGACGAAGAAGACATTTCCCACCGCCACCATGTTTGACCTGCTTTCGCACGAAGCCCGAGCCCGCAGCGCCGGCGAGGACATACACAAATTGGCCCAAAGCAACGGCGAGCGCATGCAAACACAAACCCGAAGCGTTAGCGAGGACGGCCCCGCAACACCGCCGAGCACACTAGCCCGAAGCGTTAGCGAGGACGGCCCCGCAACACCGCTGAGCACACTAGCCCGAAGCGTTAGCGAGGACGGCCCCGCAACACCGCCGAGCGCACTAGCCCGAAGCGTTAGCGAGGACGGTCGATGCTCGCAGCGTCCATCGGCGGTTCATCCCTCGCTAACGCTTCGGGCTTGTGTTTCCCGAATTCAATCCCCGAATTGATCCATGACTGAAACGCTGTTGATTCTGATTCCGGCGTTGCCGCTTGCGGCGGCGGTGCTGACGGGTTGCCTCGGGCCGTGGCTGAAATCGCGCAGCCATTGGCCGGTGGTGATCGCGCTGGTGGTGGCGTTTCTCGCCAGCCTGATGCTATTGAAAGAGGTGAATTCCGACGCCGAATATTCCGCCCGCACCAATCCCGGCGCGATCGGATACGAAAAGACGTACACGCTTTGGACGTGGGCCAATGTGCATGACGCATATCCGGCGCAGGTTTCGCCCGGCTCGCCCGCCGCTCGCGAAATGCCCGGCTCGGAAGCCGCGATTCCGACCGATCGCGCGGCCATGCCGGCCGCCGGCCAATCGCCGAGCTTTTCGATTGGCGTAACGCTGCGGGCCGATGCGCTCACGTCGATGATGCTCTCGATGGTGACGTTCATCTCCTCGCTCGTGGCCATCTATTCGATCGGCTACATGCACGGCGATCGCGGCTATTGGCGGTTCTTCAGCTACATCGGCCTGTTTGTATTCTCGATGACGATGCTCGTGTCGGTGAGCAATTTCGTGCTGCTGTATGTATTTTGGGAAGCGGTCGGCTTGTGCAGTTATCTGCTGATCGGTTTTTGGTATGAAAAGCCATCGGCCGTGGCGGCGGGGAAAAAAGCGTTTCTGGTGAACCGCATCGGCGACTTCGGTTTTGGCTTGGGGCTGTTTCTGATTTGGACCACCTACGGCACGCTCGATTTCCACGACACGGTGCCGCCGGTGATGCTAGAAATACAAAACGGCGGAGGGATTGAGCCGGCACATGTCGCGCGGGAGATTGCAGAGTTCGATTCCACGCACCAGCCCGGCGTGTTGGGTCAAATTCGGCTCTCGGTTCCCAATGGCGGCGGTTATGTCGGCGGCGCAGTTGGCACGGCAATTTGCTTGCTGCTCTTGGCCGGCGCTTGCGGCAAAAGCGCGCAGTTTCCGCTGTACGTCTGGCTTCCCGATGCGATGGAAGGCCCGACGCCCGTCAGCGCGTTGATCCACGCGGCCACGATGGTCACCGCCGGCGTGTATATGATTGCGCGCTGTACGCCGCTGTTTTTTGCCGCCCCGCAAGCGCAGCATGCCGTCGCGCTCATCGGCTGCTTCACGGCCCTCTTGGCCGCGCTGATCGCGCTGACACAAACCGATCTGAAACGCGTGTTGGCGTATTCCACGGTCAGCCAGCTCGGCTACATGTTCTTAAGTCTCGGCATCGGTTGGCTGCCGGGCATTATTTTCGGCATGTTCCATTTGTTTACGCATGCGTTTTTCAAGGCCCTGCTGTTCCTTGGGGCCGGCAGCGTGATGCATAGCATGGGGGGCGTGATCGACATGCGAAAATTCGGCGGACTGCGAAAGCTCATGCCGATCACGTGTATCACGTTTCTCGCCGGCTGCCTGGCCTTGGCCGGCGTCTGGCCGTTTGCCGGCTTCTGGAGCAAAGACGGAATCCTGGCGACCACGCTCGAGCGCGGGCAGGCGGGCGGCTCGTCCGGCGTGTTCGGCATTCATGGGCTGACCGAGGGCGGATTTTTCACCACGCTCTATTGGGTCGGCCTGGCGACCGCGCTGCTCACGGCGTTCTACACGTTCCGCGCGTTCTTCTGGACATTTTGCGGGCCGGAAAAAATTCCCGAGGAAGCCGGCCATCATGCCCACGAATCGCCCCGCACGATGACTGTTCCGCTAATGGTCCTGGCCGTTTGCGCGACGATCGTCGGCTTTATGTTCCTGTCGAGCTTCGAGGAATTCTTGAAGCTCGCTCCGTCGCTGGCGTGGCATGCGATCCCGGCCGGCGAGGTCAGTGAAACGATCCACACCCGCGTCGGGGTGACAAGCACGCTCGTGGCTCTCTTGGGCATCGGCGTGGCGGCATTTTTGTATCTGGGCGACCGCAAGCACGTCGATGCGCTGACACGGATTTTCCGGCTGGGCTACGAACTTTCCTACGGCAAGTTTTTCGTCGATCCGCTCTACGATTGGCTGATTGTCAGGCCGCTGCACGTCGTGGCCTGGATTTGCAATTTCGTCGATCGCTGGCTGATCGACGGACTGGTGAACCTGTTCGGCGCGATCCCGCCGCTGTTCGGCGCCGCGCTGCGCTCGTTGCAAAACGGCGTGGTGCAGTTCTATGCGATGGCGATGATCCTCGGCCTGCTGGTGCTGATCGGCACGCTGATCCCCTGGCCGAAGTGAGGGGGCAATGAAGAGCGACAATTGTAGCAGGCACACTCCGTGTGCCGTCGGCGCTCCGCGACGCGCTGCGCACAGAGCAGCCCAGGCGGCACACGGAGCGTGCCTGCTACGTTATCCGGCGGCGGACGTGCAAGTGGCGATGTAGTTTATGTCTTAGCTGAAATTCGAATCTCAAATGTCAAATCTGCTGCTGATTACGATCGGTTTTCCGCTTATCGGCGTGGCGCTCGCGGCGCTCGCGGCCCATTGGGGACGCGACGCGGTGCGGCAAAGCGCGCTGATGACATCCCTGATCACGCTCGTGCTGGCGATCGTCGTCGTGGCCCATTATCCGTTCGGAGCCGCGGCCGGCAGTTCGTCGATCCCCTATGCCGCCAGCAATCTGGCCTGGCTGGGGCAAGATGCGTCGCTGCACGGCATCAATATCCATTTCAGCGTCGGTTTAGATGGATTGAGCGTGTGGCTTTTCGGGCTGGCGGCGCTGCTGACATTTTGTGCCGTGCTGGTGAGTTGGGATTCGATCTCGGATCGGCCGGCTGGGTTTTATGGGCTGCTCTTATTGTTGGAAACCGGCATGCTCGGCGTGTTCGCGGCGGGCGACATCATCTTGTTCTACGTGTTCTTCGAATTCACGCTGATTCCGCTCTTTTTTCTGATCGGCATCTGGGGCAGCGAAGAGCGGCGCTACGCGGCCACGAAGTTTTTCCTGTTCACGTTTGCCGGCAGCGTGCTGACGTTTCTCGGCTTGTTGACGATCGTGCTTTGGCAATCCATGTCGTCGCACAAGCTGACGTTTTCGATCGCGCAGCTCACCGTCGCATTGGCTCACAATCCGTTGCCGAACGACGCGGCCCACGGCTACTTGCAGATGCTCGTGTTCCTGGCGCTATTTGCCGGCTTTGCGATCAAGGTGCCGCTGTTTCCGCTCCATACATGGCTGCCGCTGGCCCACACACAAGCTCCCGCGGCGGGCAGCGTGCTGTTGGCGGGCGTGCTGTTGAAAATCGGCAGCTATGGCTTCTTGCGGTTCAGCATGCCGATGCTGCCGGCGGCAACGGCCATTTGCGTGCCGTGGCTGTTGTGGCTGGCGGTGATCGGCATTCTTTATGGGGCCCTATTGGCCCTGGCGCAGAAAGACATCAAGCGGCTCGTGGCCTGTTCGAGCGTCAGCCACATGGGCTTTTGCATGCTCGGCATCTTCGCGCTCAATCCCCTCGGGCTGCAAGGGGGCGTGTTGCAGATGATCAACCACGGCATTTCCACCGGGGCGCTCTTCGCCCTGGTGGGAATGCTCTACGACCGCTACCACACGCGCAATATCGCCGACTACGGCGGCATCGCTCGCAAATTGCCGCGGTTCGCATTTTTCCTGGTTCTGTTTACGCTTTCGAGCATCGGTCTGCCGGGCACCAACGGCTTTGCCGGCGAATTCCTGATCCTCGCCGGCATGTTCCAGCGCGGCTGGTCGCAATCCCCCGCCGGCCTGAATTGGGAACTGCTGACGATCGCCGTCCTGGCCGTGCTGGGCGTCGTGCTCGGAGCGTGGTATATGTTGTGGCTCGTGCAGCGCGTGTTGTTCGGGCCGTTGCGAGAGCCTCAGCCGCATGCCGCCACAGAATCCGCCAGTGGGCACGAATCGCCCGCCGCCGCGCATCAAGTCGTTCCTGCGCATCATGCTCCGATCCGCGATTTGAACTTCCGCGAAATGCTGACGCTCGCGCCGCTGGTGGTATTCGTGTTTTGGATCGGCTTGGTTCCGAACAGATTTTTGCAGCCGATCGCCCCGGCCGTCGATCCATTGGCCGCCCCGATCGACGCCGCTTTCCAAGCGCACTACGCCGCCGCATCGCCGAGCCCGCAACCATCCTCGCTTGCGCTGCGGGCTAACATTGGCGACACACTAGCCCGAAGCGTTAGCGAAGACCGCCCCGCAACATCGCGAACAAACTTCAGCGGCCCCTCGAGCCACGACAGTACATTAGTCGGCCTCGTCCCTAGCCCCTCGTCCCTCGCCCCTCGCCCCTCCACCCCATGACCGACGCGACGACGATTTATCTCCTGCTGCCCGAGATCGTGCTGATCGGGGCGGCGACGATCATTTATCTGGCGGGCGCGTTTGTGCCGCGCCATTTCATGCCGCATGCCGCGGCCGTGTTCGCCATCCTGCTGGCCGGCCTGGTGCTACTGGGGCAAGACTTGCATGCCCATGCGGAGTTGTTGGCTTCGGCGCCGCGGGCCTGGATCAGCGGCCCGCTCGCAATCGATCTGTTGGGGCAGATTTGCCTGTGGGGCATTCTGCTATTCGCGTTGCTGTTGGTCATGCTGTCGGCGAATTCGCCCAGCGTGCGGCCGGCCGCCGAATATGTCGGCTCGCTGCTGCTGCTTGTGGCCGGGTTGATGATCGTCGCCGTGGCCTACGATCTGGTGCTGCTGTTCGTGGGGCTGGAATTGATTTCGATTCCCACCTACATCTTGCTCTATCTGGGGCGCCGCGATCCATACGGCCAGGAAGCGACGACGAAATACTTTTTCTTGAGCATCCTTTCCTCGGCGCTGCTGTTGTATGGATTCAGTTTTCTTTACGGCGCCGCAGGCACCACGCGGCTTGATGGGCTGTTGCACGTTTTGCAGATCGCGCCGTCGGGGGCGCATGTTGGGCCGGGCGTCGCGCTGGCCCCGATTGCCGTGCTGCTCGTTTTTGCGGGCCTCGGCTTCCGCATGACGTGCGTGCCGCTGCACTTCTATGCTCCCGACGTTTATCAAGGCACGAGCAACGCCAATGCCGGCTTGCTTTCCACGCTGCCGAAGATCGCCGGACTGCTGGTGCTCGTGCGGATCGTATACGCTTCGATGCCGGGCCTCGAGACGTTGGGATGGAAAGTGGCGATGGTGATGGCCGTGGCCACGATGACGCTGGGAAATCTCGTCGCGCTGTGGCAAAGCGACGTTCGCCGGCTGCTGGCGTATTCGTCGATCGCGCACGGCGGCTATATCTTGATCGGCGTTGCCACGGGGCTTGGGTATTACGACATCGTCGCTCGCCATCAGAACCTGCATCTGCCGGCCCCGGAGGTTCCGCTGCAAGGCATCGGCGCCTCGTTTTTCTATCTGGCCGTGTATTGCCTTTCGACGATCGGAGCGTTCGCGGCGCTCAAGTATCTCGGCGGCCGCGACAAGCAAGTCGATTCGCTGGACGAACTTGGCGGGCTGGGCCGATCGCGGCCGCTGCCGGCGCTGGCCCTGGCGGTGTCGATGTTCAGTCTGGCGGGCATTCCGCCCTTGGCTGGTTTCTGGGGCAAGCTGACGCTCTTCAGCACCGCGCTTGGTGTCGATTCGGCGCCCACTGCGGGCGATACGGCGCCGCTGCGACCCTGGTTCGTCGGCCTGGCCGTGGTCGGCGTGATCAATGCCGCGATCGCGATGGCCTATTATCTGCGCGTCGTGGGAGTCATGTATTTCCGCTCGGGCCCGGAGGGGAAATCGAGCCCCGTCAAAGCGGAGGGGGGCGCCGGAGCATGGTGGGCGATGATCGCCTGCACCCTGCTGGTGCTGGGCGTCGGCGTTTATCCCGGCCCGCTGATCACGCTGACGAACCGCGCTGCCGAAGCAATCCGCGTCGCGCAACCGGTCGACGAAGATCGCCCCGACATGGGGCAGGCCGTTGACCAGACTCACACGCCGCCGCCTAACCGCGTCTCGCTACAGAAATAGACAGCGCCGGCCATCGCCAACTCGGCGTTCGCAAGCATTGGCGTCTTAGCTGTGCTCGCTTACCTCTGTTCGGCCGAAAAACAACTTCTCTACAGACCCCTCTCCCCTTGGGGGGGAGGGCAGCATGAGGAGTTCGAAAAGCGGAAGCTATTTTTCGGCCGAGCCTTAGCGTTGTACGGCATGGCACCCCGTCAGTCGCTTTGGCCGCCTCACCGGCCATTCGCCATAATCTTTCGAAGAAATCCCGTCGCCGCGGGCTGCCCCGCCCGGGGCGACGGTCGCATTCGGCTGGCCATCGCAAGGGTCGCGCCAGACCCGCTCGGCGGCAAATCGCGGCGTCAAGAAGGTGCGAACCCTTGCGGCACACGTGTGCCGCAAAATCCTGGCGCCGATGCTTACCGCCCTGCAGCGGCCAGCCGTCAACCGCGGTAGTTTATTCGATGCCGGTGACAGCGTATTGTCACCGGCAAAAACGATCGGCCGAAATTTCTGTTGGAAGATTCCGATCCGAAGCAAGGAATCATGAAATACGCGAAAGACGCGAATACGAAGCAGGCGGACCACGCCTGACACGATCAATCGGCGGCGATGTGAGCGCCTTTTTCGGCGGCCGAGCGGCGCATCAGCAACACGAGAAAAACAAGGCACGCCGCGATCACGGCCGAAACCCAGAAGACGTCGAAATACGACAGGGCATCGGCCTGCTGGTCGCGCAGATTTTGGAGCGCTTGCTGGGCCATTTGGCGTGACGCCGCTGGATCGCCCGTCTGCTGCATGAAGAGTTGCTGGGCATTGTGCAACCATTGCGTGACGGCCGGATTCAGCGGGTCGAGGTTTTCGTTCAGCCGCAGCGTATGAAATTGCTCGCGGCGTTCGAGGATGGTTTGAGCCACCGACGTGCCGACGCTGCCCCCTTCGTTGCGCAGCAAGGCCAACAGCCCGACCGCCGCCCCGCGCATCTCGCGCGGAATATAAACAAAGGCCGCCACGTTCAGCGGCGCGAACAGCATCGAAAGCCCGACAATCAAGACCACGCGCGGCCAAACGACCTGCCACGGTCCAACGCCGAGATTCAACCGCGACATCCAGAAATTCCCGATCGCCAATACCGCCAATCCGCAGCCCATCAGAATGCGCGCATCGACGCCGCGAGTCAGCAGCACGCCGACAACCAACAGCGTCATAATGGCAAACACGCCCGCCGGCGATAGAACGAGGCCCGAGGTGGTCGCGTCGTAGCCGAAGAGCGATTGCAGCAGGCCGGGGAGCTGCGTGGTGTTGGCATACAGCACGCCGTAGGCGCAGAAGATGATGATGCAACAGGCGCGAAAATTGCGATCCAAAAGCGTTCGAAAATTGATCAGCGGATTGCGAATCTTCAGTTCGCGCCAGATCAATCCGCCGAGCCCAAGCACGAAGAGCGCCAACAGCGTTTGCACGCGATAAAACGGATCGCCGAGCCAGTCCCATTCCTGCCCCTTGCTGAGCATGATCTCCCACGAAACCATCGTGATGCTCAACAAGCAGAGCCCGATCGTATCGAATTGGAGCGGCAGTTTTTTGAGCCGGGCCGTCGCGGCTTTCAGATAATCGGGATCGACCACCAGAGCGTAGCACATGGCCAGGGCGAACAAGCCGACCGGCAGATTCAGGTAGAAAATCCATCGCCAGCCGTAGTTGTCGGTGATGTAGCCGCCGAGCGTCGGCCCGACCACCGGGGCCAGCAGGGCGGCGATTCCGAAGATCGTCATCGCCTGGCCCTGTTTTTCCGGCGGAAACGCATCGAGCAACACGGCTTGGCTCGATGGCTGCAAGCCGCCGCCGGCCAGCCCTTGCACCACGCGAAATAAGATCAGCATGTTCAAGCTGGTGGCCATGCCGCACATCGCCGAGGCGAACGTGAACAGGGCAATCGAAAACAGAAAGTAGTTCCGCCGCCCGAGCCGAGTGCCCAGCCAGCCGGAAATCGGCAAGATGATTGCGTTCGCCGCAAGGTAGCTGGTGATCACCCATTCGCTGTCGGTTTCGGGGGCCGACAAGCCGCCGGCGATATAGCGCAAGGCGACATTGGCGATCGTCGTGTCGAGAACTTCCATGAACGTCGGGATCACCACCGCCAGCGCCACGAGCCACGGGTTGATGCCGCGCGGAATGGCGGTGAGGTGGACGGGCTTCAGGGACCTTGCCGCGCTGCTCGGCGCAGCAATGCCCGCCCCAGCGGCGCCCGATGCGCTAGCCCCCGTGGTGCTCATGGTTGCTTTTCCGGCTTGACCGGCGGAAGTTCGGGCGTGATAGGCGGAAGCTCGGGCTTGATCGGCGGAAGCTGCGTCTTGAGCGGCCGCTCGGGCAATTCCGAAATGGGCCGCAACACTTTGCCGGCGTCCGGCCCGGTGGGCTTCTCATTGATGTAGACATACGGCGTGACCGACAGGCCGACGAACAGCGGCACTTTTTCGGGATCGTAGTCCGTCAACTCGATACGCACCGGGAGCCGCTGGACGACTTTGACGAAATTGCCCGTCGCGTTTTCGGCGGGCAAAACGGCCAATGTCGAACCGGTGCCCATCGTGAATCCTTGAATTCGCCCTTTGAACATCTTGTGGCTGCCATACATGTCGACATCCAGATCCGCAGGTTGGCCGATGCGCAGGCGGGCGAGCTGCGTTTCCTTGAAATTCGCGTCGATCCAAATCTCCGTCAGCGAGCGCAGCGCCATCACGCTTTGCCCGACGACCAAGTTATCGCCCGGGTTCACCTGCCGCCGCGTGATGACGCCATCGATCTCGGCGAGCACGTCGCAATAGCTGAGGTTTAGCTCGGCTTGGTCCAAATCGCTTTGGGCCACCATCAGCTGCGACTCGGCCAATTTGATCGCGGGCGCTTTCTTGATGATTTTGGCAATGATTTGATCGAAGTTGCCGCTCGGGTCGCGGGCATAAAATTCCGCGAGCACTTGCTTCGGCGTCAGCGTATACGACGAGGGGATGATTCCGAGCGGGGCGACGGTTTGCAACATCGCATACATCGCCGACCGCACCGAGGAAAAGGTCTGATCCAAATCGGCAGGCACCGAGGTGAGATCTTCGCCCTTCGCAGGTTGCATCGGCAAGCCGAGGCTCGCGCGAATCTGGTACACCTGTTCGAGCGTTTGCTTGAGCGTCGCCTCGGCGGTGTCGAGGGCCTCGCGACGCGCGTCGACATCTTGTTGGCTGATCGCGCCGGGAGTTTTTTGTAATTCCAGAGCCCGCTGATAGTCGGACTGCGCCAGGGCCAGCTTTGCCCGCGATGTTTGCACCCCGGCGACGCTTGCCCGCAGCACGGCGATCTGATTGTTCACGTCTTCGATGGCATGATCGAGCTTGAACCGGGCGGCCCGTGCCTGCCCGACCATGGCCCGCACCTCATCTTCCGCCACCGTGACATTCGATTTGGCGACCGCCAGCGCCGCTTTCTTTTGATCGACGATCACCTGATAAGGCTGCTTGTCGAGTTGCACCAAGAGATCGCCCTTACGGACGTGATCGTTGTCGTCGACCAGCACTTTGGCGACCTGGCCGGCGACGCGGGGCGCGACGAACGTCACGTGTCCGTTGACATACGCGTCGTCGGTCGAAACCGTGTTGATCATCCGCGCGACCAGCGGAGCGCCGAAGACGACGGCCAGAATGAGCACTGCGATCGAGATGGCCACGATCCAGATTCGCCGGCGGCGCGATCCAGATTCGTGCGGCGGCAGCGCCGGCGGAGCGGCGCTCGCGACGGGATTGTCGGCTGTGGGCTCGCCAGCCGAGTGTTCGACGACAAGCTGCTGATCGGCCATGTTGGCTCCTTTTCGCGAGACCACCGCCTTTAGCGGTCGCATTTTACGTGTATCCTGCTCGCGATGCCAACCCCTGCGTTTCTCCGGCCGAATGGAAGCCCCATAAGGCTTTGGTAAATCAAGAAAAAAGCCGGACACCGGCCGGCTGCCGAAGGCACGTAGCGCCCGGCCGTGTAGAATCAGATGGAATCAGCTTGGCGTTGAGGCCGTCCCTCGCCAGCGCTTCGGGCTAGTGTGGATGCTTCTCAGACGTACACTAGCCCGAAGCGTTAGCGAGGAAGATTGCCGACAGGCGCCGACGAGCTTCCGCTTTTCGGGCCCCGCACCCTGCCCTCTCCTGGAAGGGGAGAGGGGTCGGCGGAGAAGTTATTTTTTCGGCCGAGCCTTAACCATCGCCCCCGTTTCGATGCTTCCCGATCAGCCCGCAACATCGCCGATCGTCGTGCCGCGGCGGCATCGGCCGCTGCGCGGCGCGTTGATTCGCGGCTTGGGCGTGTTGCTGCCTCCGCTGTTGACGATCGTGATCCTGGTTTGGATCTGGCAGACTGTGAAGTCGTATGTGTTGCAGCCGGTTACGGCCGAAATCTCCTCCATGATCACCTGGTCGGTGCAAGACATTCGCACCGAATTGCCCGGCGCCAAGCCGACGGATCAGGAAGGCGTCTATCTGTGGCATGGCGTGCGCTATCGCGAACTGGAAGATCGCGAATTCGTGCCGCTGGATGTGTACGCCGTTGCGCTGCGCGGATTGGGGTCGAATCCGCCGCCGACGACCGGCTGGGGCGTATACCGCCGTTATGTCGAAACCGAGTACATGCGGCCGATCGTGGTCGTGCCGGTTTTCTTGGTCGTGTTCGTGGCGCTGATGTATGTGCTGGGCAGCCTTGTCGCCGCGGAAGTGGGGCAGGCGGTGTGGCATTATTTCGAGCATGCGATAACGCACCTGCCGGTGGTTCGCGGCGTCTACGGGGCGGCCAAACAACTCACCGACTATCTGCTCACCGAGAAGCCGCTGGAATTCAGCCGCGTCGTGGCATTCGAGCATCCGGCGCGCGGGCAGTGGCAAATCGGCTTCGTCGCCAGCGAAGGCTTTGCCGAGATTCGCCAATTGGCAGGCGAACCGGTTTTCGCCGTGTTGGTGCACGTGAATCCGATTCCGGTGAGCGGCTATATCCGGCTCGTGCCCAAGAGCCAGATGATGGACCTCGATATGACCGTCGACCAGGCGATCCACTACATCGTCAGTTTCGGCGTGGTCCTGCCGCCGCAGCAGATTCCGCAACTCACGTCAAACGTTCCGGCACTTCCCTCCGCCGCCGACAGCGTTCCGAGCCCGCAGCGCTAGCAAGGAAAATTCGCTTTGTCTCCTAACGTCAACCAGGAGTGTGGGCGCAGCGAATACTAGCCCGAAGCGTAAGCGAGGACGGGTCCCAGCGGCTCCCTCGCTAACGCTTCGGGCTTGTGTGTTTCCTCGCTAACGCTTCGGGCTTGCGTGCTTCCTCGCTAACGCTTCGGGCTTGCGTGCTTCCTCGCTAACGCTTCGGGCTTGTGTGTTTCCTCGCTAACGCTTCGGACTTGTGTGCTTCCTCGCTAACGCTTCGGGCTTGTGTGCGGCTCGGCGGGTCGGAGACAACGCCTAGCGATTGCGCCTTCGTCGCATTCGCCGCGGAGGCTTGCTCGCCTTGCCTTGGTCTTTTGCTTTCCCATGCTCGGTGGGAGCGGTGATCGCGAGCAGCACGGTGAAATTCGCCGCGAAAAAATCCGCCGGTGGCGGCGAGCGCATTGGTCGCGATTGCCTTCGCATAGGGCAATCGTGGATTTCGCGGGTGCCAACGGCTTGTCACTCCTGCGTCGCCGGCGTGCTCAGATGCGAAAAAAACGCACTGCCCTGCCGAAAGAGCCGGCTCCACTGTTCTGCTGCATGCCGTCTGCGTGTGCCACTGGCTCTGCCAGTGCGGGAATTACCGGCGTTTCAAACACTGGGTGAGCCAGCGGCACACGAAGATATACTCGTGCCGAAATACTTCAACAGGCCGTTAGCCCTCCCCCATCTCCGGCGGTGAAAGATGCACACGGCCGGCTTCCAAGAGCCGCACGATGCGATCGACATCGTAAACGCAGCCGTTCCAGGCACCACCGCTGGCGGCTTGCAACGCGGCCCAAAGGCGTGTGTCGGCCGGCAAACGGTCGTCGGGCGCCAAGTCGCCGCGCGGCGATCGAGCGGCAAGCACGCGCTCCGCTTCGGCCGCGTCGAACTGCCGCTCGCGATCCCCCCCCAGATCGACGCTGCCCGTCAGCCGGCGGCAATCGACGAGGATGCGAATCCGGTCGCCATCTTGCACTTTCCCGATCGGGCCGCCGGCCAATGCCTCGGGGCCGACATGCCCAATGCAAGCCCCCGTGCTAACGCCGGAAAACCGCGCGTCGGTAACAACGGCAACGTCGCGTCCCCAATCCAAATGCTTTAGGGCCGAGGTGATCTGATAGGTTTCTTCCATCCCGGAGCCGAGCGGTCCGCGACCGGCCAACACAATCACGTCGCCCGGACGAATCGCTTCGCCGCGGCGGCCTTTGATCGCGTCGATGGCATCGCGCTCGCGGGTGAAAACCCGCGCCGATCCGAGCATGCGAAAAATGCCATCGGGGCCGACCGATCGGGCATCAATGGCCGTGCTCTTTACGACCGATCCTTGCGGGGCGAGATTGCCGCGCGGAAAGCAAACGGTCGGCGTCAGTCCGCGCTGGCGCGCAGCGGCTGGGCTCATGATGACGTCCGACGGTTCCACGCCATCGGCTTCGCGGAGCCGATCGTGGAGTTGCTTGCGCCGCGGCGATTGCTCCCAGGCTTCGATGATTGCGCGGAGCGTGTGGCCGGTAATGGTGCGCGCTTCCAAGTCCAAGATCGCGAGATCGCGAAGCTGGAGCATGATCTCCGGCACGCCGCCGGCGAGAAACACGCGGACCGTCGGATGCCCCACCGGGCCGTTGGGCAGTGCGTCGACGATTCGCGGCGTGCGCAGATTGATTTCATGCCAATCGTCGACGCTTGGAAGGCGCAGGCCCGCGGCATGGGCGATCGCGGGCAGGTGCAGCAAAAGATTCGTCGAACCGCCGCAAGCCGCGTGGACAATCATCGCATTGCGCACCGCCGTCTCGGTGAGCACATCGCCGAGCGTCCGCCGTTGCTCGTGCATTGCCAAGAGCGCCGTGGCGCTGCGGCGGGCCAGATCGAGCCAGATCGGTTGTCCGCTTGGCGCCAGGGCCGCATGAGGAATCGTCATGCCGAGGGCTTCGCCGACAACTTGCGACGTTGCCGCGGTGCCCAGGAATTGGCAGCCGCCGCCGGGTGAAGCGCAGGCGCGGCAACTCAGTTCGGCCGCTTCTTCCAGGCTGACCTCGCCATGCGCAAACCGCGCCCCGAGCGATTGCACCTTACCGGCATCTTCCCCTTGCTCCGGCGGCAGCGACACACCGCCCGGCACGAGGACCGCCGGCAAATCTTTCGTCCCGGCCAGGGCCATCATCATCGCCGGCAAGCCCTTGTCGCAGGTGGCAATGCCGAGCATGCCGCGGCGCGCCGGCAGCGAGCGGATCAATCGCCGCAGCAAAATCGCCGCATCGTTGCGATACGGAAGGCTGTCGAACATGCCGGCGGTGCCCTGCGTGCGGCCGTCGCATGGGTCGCTGCAATAGGCCGCAAAGGGAACCGCCCCGGCCTGCTTGAACGTGCGGGCCGCTTGTTGCACCAACAGGCCGACTTCCCAGTGCCCCGTGTGATAGCCGAGCGCGATTGGCGTGCCGTCTTCCGCGCGAATGCCCCCTTGGGTGCTCAAGATGAGCATCTGCGGGCCGAGCATTTCCTGCGGCGGCCAGCCCATGCCGGCGTTCTGCGACAAACCGAATAGATCGCCGCTCGGCCAATCGCGGAGCATGTCGGCATCGAGCGGCAGCGTCCCCTGTGGGCCCGGCGCGCGGGTTTGCACTCGGTAGAGCGCCGGATCATCGCTGCCGAACAAATTGCCGAACAGGTTTTTCAACGCCCTGCGTTTTTCGATTTCAAACGACCACCGATGCAAGCCTTCTTGCTACAAGCCCTCTTGCTACGGTCCTTCAAAATAGTGGCTGGCGGCGGGCAAAGCAAACCGGCGCGGCAAACCATTGCAACGGCGACGCGCGAAACCGCAAGCGAGCGGCGACGCGGGGCGGCGAAAAAGACGGAGAAGCGGGCTACGGCAATGATGGCGGCGCAGTTATGCCGCGGCGGCGGTCGATCGGCCGTCTTGCCCCGGATTGCTCAGCTTCGCTTGCACAAGATCGAGCAGCGAGCCGAAGGTAGTCATGTCGGCCAGTTCGCCGTGGCTGATTCGCACGCGGAATTGCTGTTCGACGCGCATGATCAGGCTGACGATGTCGACCGAATCGAGCCCAAGCTCCTCGACGATTCGCGTGTCGTCCGGCAGAGCGTCGATGGTCTCGCTGGTTTCTTCTTCGAAGATGGCCTTCAAAACACCGCGAATCTCTTCTCGCTGCATGGCATCTCCTTCCCTGAAGATATACACCAGCGCGGCATCAAACCGGCGCCGTCGCAAATGGGCTGCGTAGATTAGAAAAATGCCCCCGCCGCGACAACGCCAATTTGGCCGATTTTCGGATGGGGACGTAAACCGCCCGCGAGACGCCGAACAGAAAAACCGGCACGCCGGCCGCCGTTCGACCTTCGTCATTCGACCTTCGTCATTCGACCCGGCGGGGCTTCCGTTGGGGGCGCAGCGGGAATAGAATCCTTGCCTGTCAGAAACGGCGTAATTCGGCGTTCGGTTCGAGCCTCTGAGGTAACAAACGCATGGTTTACGATGTGACGTTGATTACGGGCGACGGGACCGGACCGGAGCTGGCCGAGGCGGCGCGAAAATGCGTCGACGCGACCGGCGTGAAAGTCCAATGGGACGTGCAGGAGGCCGGCGTCGATGTGATGGCCCGCACCGGCACGCCGCTGCCCGACGCCGTGATGGAAAGCGTCCGCCGCACGCACTGTGCCCTCAAAGCCCCGATCACCACGCCTGTGGGCACCGGGTTCCGCAGCATCAATGTCCACCTGCGGCAAGCGCTCGGCCTCTACGCCTGTTTGCGGCCATGCAAGCACTACGCCGGCGTGCGAACGTTTTTCGAAAGCGTGCCCATCGATCTGATCATCGTCCGGGAAAACACGGAAAGCCTTTATGCCGGAATTGAATTCGAGCGAGGCAAGCCCGAAACCCGCGAGCTGATCGACTATATCAACGGCCATTCCAAGAGCGGGAAAGTCAAAACCGCTCTCGACGAGACGGGCATCACGATCAAATCGATCAGCGTCGGCGCCACGGAGCGGATCGTTCGTTATGCGTTCGACTATGCCCGCAAGAATGGCCGCCGCCGCGTGACCTGCGTTCACAAAGCGAATATCCTCAAGTTCACCGACGGGTTGTTTCTCGACGTGTCGCGTCGAGTGGCCAAAGAATACTCCGACATCGAATTCGAAGACCGCATCGTCGACAACATGTGCATGCAATTGGTGCAAAAGCCCGAGTTGTACGACATTCTTGTGCTGCCGAATCTGTATGGCGATGTGATCAGCGATTTGGCGGCAGGCTTGGTGGGCGGCCTGGGCGTCGCCCCCGGCGCGAATATCGGGCCCGAAGGGGCCGTGTTCGAAGCGACCCACGGCAGCGCCCCGAAATACAAGGGGCAGAACAAGGTCAATCCGACGGCGCTCATCCTTTCCGGCATGCTGATGCTACGGCATTTGGGCGAAACCGACGCCGCCGATCGCTTGGAGCGGGCGGTGGCCGGGGTGATCGCCGAAGGCCGCGAAGTGACCTACGATCTGAAGCCCAATCGCGACGATCCGACGGCCGTGGGAACGCAAGAAATGGCCGCCGCCATCTGCCGCCGCCTCGAATCCGGTGCGTGAGATGGATCTGTTGGAGTTCACGCTTGGGCGCGGATTTTTCGTAATGCCAGGGATTTAGGCCTCGTTGCGAAATAGTAGCCCGAAGCGTAAGCGAGGGTGAGTACGGCCGCTCCCTCGCTTACACTCGGGCTCGTGTGGCACGACGCCTTTGGCGCTGGCTGCATCGCTGGCCGCCGACGGGGTCCCTCGCTTACTTCGGGCTAGTGTGGCACTTTGGCGGTGGCTGCCGAAGGGGTCGCTCGCTTCGGCAGCACGCTAAAGCGTGAACGCCAACTTGGATTGCGCCTCGGTTTCGGGCTAATTGCAAAATGGAGTCGAGCACGGCGAATCATCGAGCGGAGCGCCGATCGCAGCGTGGCTCGCAATTTCGAGCACTGGTCAGCGGGGAGCAGCGCGGAATTCAGGCCACGCTTCTTCGTGGGCTGATGCGGGCGGCGGAAGTGCCGTATTCGCTGGCCGTCCAATGGCGGAATCGGCAATACGATCGCGGGCGGAAGCCGGTCGAACGGGTCGGCGTGCCGGTCATCAGCGTCGGAAACCTGACGCTCGGCGGCACGGGCAAAACGCCGCTCGTGGAATGGCTCGCCCGCTGGTTTCGCGAGCGCAATGTGCGCGTGACGATCATCAGCCGCGGATATGGGGCCGAGGCCGGCTCGCGCAACGACGAAGCCCTCGAGCTCGAGCAAAAGCTGCCCGACGTGCCGCACGTGCAGAATCCGGACCGCGTGGCGGCCGCGCGGATGGCCATCGAAGAATTCGATTGCCAGTTGATCCTGCTCGACGATGCGTTCCAGCATCGGCGAATTCACCGCGATGTGAATATCGTGGTGATCGATGGGCTGGAGCCGTTTGGGTTCGGGCATGTCTTTCCCCGGGGCACGCTGCGCGAGCCGCTCAGCGGCCTGTGCCGGGCCGACGTGGTTGTGCTTTCCCGCGCCGATCTGATTGAATCGCCGGAGCGCGAGACAATTCGCCGTGCCGTGGTGCAGCAGGCTCCGCAAGCGATTTGGCTGGAAGCGTCGCATCGGCCTGAAAAATTGCTTTCGGCTTCCGGCCGCACGCAGCCGCTTTCGGCGCTATCCGGCCGGCCTGTGGCGGCTTTCTGCGGCGTCGGAAATCCGGTCGGATTCCGGCACACGCTCTCCGGCATCGGCTGCCGGTTGGCAGCGATGCGTGAATTTCCGGACCATTTTTCCTACCGGCGTGACGACATCGATTCGCTCTCGCGGTGGGGCGCCGAATTGCCCGTCGAAGCGATCGTCTGCACACACAAGGATCTGGTCAAAATCGGGCTCGATCAACTCGGCCCGCGACCACTGTGGGCGGTTGTCATCGGCCTGGCGATTTCCGCGGGCCGCGGCGAGTTGGAATCGCGGCTCGTCGCACTCCTGCCGCCGAAATAGAAATTAGATTGGGCCGGCAGCGGCGCCGGCCTGCATGTGCGATTCGACATCGTCGAGTTCCACTGGCGCGGCGGCGGTGAGATTTTCCACGCCTGATTCGGTCACGACGACCGTGTCTTCCACTCGGATATAAAGCTGCTCTTCGTGGACCCACATCTGCGGATCGAGCGCAAACACAATGCCCGGCGCCAGCGGCTCCTCCCGATAATTGCCCGCGTCGTGTACGGCCATGCCCACTCCGTGCGACAGATGGCCGGTGAATTGGAGCGTGTTGCGGGCGGCTTGCTCGTAGCTCGGCTTCGACCAGCGGGTGTTTTCGACGACTGCGGTCATTTGCTTTGCCGCCTCGCGATGTATTTGATCCGCCAGCGCGCCAGGCCGTATCAATCGCAGCAGTGTTTTATGGTATTCGACGATGAACCCGTACAGTTCCCGCTGCAGCGGAGAATAGCGTCCGCTGACGGGCCACATCCGGCCGATATCGCTCGTGTAGTATCCCAAGTCCGGCGCATAATCCATCAGCACCAAGTCGCCGTCTTTCAGGCGGCAATTGTTGCGGAAATAGTGTGCGTTCCAGATGTTCTCGCCGCCGGCAACGATCGCCCGATAGCCGGGCCCCTGGGCGCCCTCGACGGCGAACCGATAGTCTGCGAGCGCCGCGAGTCGATATTCATACATTCCCGGCACGGTCGCACGCATCGCTTCGGCGATTGCGGCCGCCGTCAGGCTTCCGCTACGCCGCATGAGTTCCACTTCGCGCGGGCTTTTGACGGTGCGCAACCGATCGAGCACCGATGAGAGATCGCAAATTTGCGCCCCGGGCCACCTGGCGCGGAATTGGGCGATCAAGGCGAGCTCCGGCGGTGGATCGCCGCCCACGATCGGATCAGCCGCTTGCAAGGCGCGCGCGTGCCGGAGTTCGTCGCGGCACATTTGCCGGCCTTCCGCGGGGCTGTGGCACGCGAAAATCCGCCGCGGCTGGCCGATATCAGCGATCAAGCCATCGAGCGGCCGAACCGCCTCGACACCGGTCAGAGCCCGCAGGTCTTCGGCGTCGTCGCAACTCCATTGGCGGCCCTCGATGCGTTCCATCTGCGGATCGCGCCGTGGAAGATAGAGCCCACTAGTGCCGGTCGCTCCGTCGATCGACAAATAGGCATGCGGCACTTCGACCCCGCACAGATAATAAAACTCGTTTGTCTGCCGGAAACGGTCGAACGCGCCGTTGGCCGGCGCCCCCTGCACGATTGCCACACCCTCGCCGATGGCTTCGACGATCCGCTTGCGACGCGAGGCGAATTCGCCTGCGGAAAAATCCTTCTGAAATTCAAGCATGCGCGTGGCCACCGGTGTAATCAGCGCGAGGTTTGTTGCAATGCGGCGCCGGATGCCGTGCCGGGCCCGATGCAGCCGAAATCGAATAGCATTCGCTCGAGAGATTCCTTGAGCACGGCTAATTGATCTTGTTGCAATTCGCTGAGCGGTTGGCGGCTCTGGCCCAGGTGAAATCCGCGCAGCTCGACGGCCGCGCGAAATCCGCTCGGGAAATCCGCGGAACAAGACAGCATCGCGTCGAACAACTCCAGCAAGCGATATTGGAGCCGCATCGCTCGGTCGATCTCGCCGGCGCGGGTCAGATCATACATTTGCCGCATCACTTCCGGCACCACGCCCGCCGTGGCATGCGTGCCGCCGTCGGCCCCGACCAGCAGCGCCGGCACGAGCACGCCTTCCCACCCGGTCAGGAAAGCGAAATCGGGCCGCATTGGCCGAACGGCCGCGATCAAGCGCATCATGAACGACAAATCGCCCGACGAATCCTTAATGCCCACGACGCGCGGCAGCTCCGCCAACCGCCGGATCGTCGGCACGTCGATCGGGCTGGCGAACATCGGAATGTTGTAGAGCGTCACATCGATGGGGCTATGAAGCGCGATCTCGCGAAAATAGGCATACACCGACTCGGGGCCCAGCTTGTAGTAATACGGCGAAACGATCGCGACCGCGCGCGCCCCGAACTCGGCATACGCCGCGCAGGCATCAAGCGTCTCGCGGACATTCGCTTCCGCGGCGCCAGCCAACACCGGCACGCGGCCGGCAGCCTGGTGGCAAACGATTTCGACGATCCGCCGCCGCTCGAGCGGCGTGAACCGCGTGAACTCGCCGGTCGAGCCGTTGGGGTATAGCCCGTGCACGCCACGAGCGATGAGCCAATCGATGTAGCGCCGCAACTCGGCTTCGTCGATCTGCCCCGAACCATCGAGCGGCACGAGATGCGGCGTAAAGATGCCTTGGATTTTCTGCACGGCCACGCGATGCTCCACGGTCGATGCCGAATTGCCCCGATGAAAGCATCGATAATGGCACGTCTTGGCGAAACGTCAAGGCCACGTGGCGGAGACCGCGCCCGGAACTGCGATGGCGTTTGGCCCGCGTCCCTCGCTAACGCTTCGGGCTACAATCGCCGGCGCTTCGGGCTACCGGCGATTTGGTGTCGGGAATCCCGGGGCGTCCCTCGCTAACGCTTCGGGCTACAATCGCCGGCGCTTCGGGCTACAGTGCACACATCCCAAATGACACCAAGCGTTAGCGAAGGGACACTAGCCCGAAGCGTCAGCGAGGGAGGCCCACCGCATGGGCCAAATTTTTCGTGGGCCCGACGTGGCACGCCGGAGTAGCGAACCAACGTGTATGGCCGGTCACCCCTATCGCCGGTCGCCCCTATCGCCGGTCGCCGCCGGCAACAAGCGCCAATTGGCCGTTGGTGACGACGCGCGTTCCGCGTGGCAGTGCGGGGCGGAGCACTTCTACCCAATCCGTGCTCTTGGCGCCGAGCGTTACGGCAACCGGCTTGAAGTGTTCACCGTCGGCTAGCAACAGTTTCGTCACTCCGTCGGAAGTCAGCGGCGCGTCGGAGGGCACCGTCGCGGCGTCGCGATCGACATGGGTCAGAATCGTCGCCGTCGCGATGCCTCCGACTTTCAGCATTCCATCGGCATTGGGCACTTGCACCTCGACCTCGCAGGTCCGAGTGGCCGGATCGACCGTGGGACCGATCCGCATCACCGCACCGGCGAAGGCGCGAGGCGCACCGGCGACCGATACTTGCACGCTTTGCCCGCTACGAATTTCGCTCGATCGGCTGTCGGGGACCGCCACGCGCAGCTCGAGCGTGCTATCGATCACGAGCCGATAAATCTCCGCGCCCGGATGCACGTAGCTGCCTTCGATAACGCTCCGCTTCGAAACGGCATAGACGGCATCGCGAGCGTCTGGCACGGCATCCGCGGCGGCAGGCGCCTTCACGATCGTGTCGGCCAATCGTTGCTCGGCGATGGCCAGCATTTCCTGCTTCTCTTGGATGGTCGCCAATTCCGCTTTGGCCAGCGAGACTTGATTTTCGTATTCCGCTTCGGCCATGCGATATTCGACCTGCTTGTCGAGCAGTTCTTCTTCCGTGACCGCTTTATGGACGAACAGCAATTGCGACCGCTCGAAGTGCGATTTGCAATTGTCGGATTTCACTTTGGCTTCGACGACCATCGGCAATTGCTTGAGATCGAAGCTGGCCAGCGGGGGCGCTTGCAAGCCCAGCTTGGCCAGTTCCACGAGCAAGGCTTTGTCCGCCTGCCGGACGGCCAATTCGTAGTCGATCGGATCGACCTCGAGCAGTTCTTCGCCCGGCCGCACGTGGTCGGCGACATCGTGCCGCAGCCGCACGACGCGGCCTTCCGCCGTCGCACATATCGAAACTTCTTCGCAGCCGTACAGAGTGCCGGCGGCTTCGATCGTGCGTTTGACCGGCCGATAGGTCACCGGCGCGACGACCAACCGCTGCGGCGACACTTCGTGCGATTCGACGCAGGGGCCCATTGCGAGCGACGGCCAGATGCCGCAGCCCGGTCGTTGCCTGGCGACGAGCCAACCGGCCGCGAACAAGACGGCGACAGACGCACTCCATCGCAGTATTCGACGGAATCGGAATCCGGGCATGATTGCTCCTCCAGTTGAACGTCAGATCGGGAGATCCGCTCCTCGCGCACCGTTGCGGAAGATGGCAATGGCGGGATGAATTGCCATCGAGCTAACTCACGGCTGCTTCATGAAGGTTCGCTAAATAACACGTCGAGGCGAGGGTCTCAAGACCAATCGCCCCGGCGCGATAGCTGCTGTCGCGCGGTCGCCCCGCACCCGCTTCGGTTTTCAGCGCAGCGCCACCGGCGGCGCGAACAGGGCCGCTATCGCTGCCTGCGGTCGCGAAGACATCGCCTGATATTTCAGGGCGTAATCCCGCCGCGGGCAATATTTGCCGAAGTGGCCGCGAGGGGCGCGAGGCCAATCGCCGAAGCTACTCGGCTGCGCCGCTTACGTCGGCCGGCACGAGCCGCCGGGCGATGATGGCGAGCTTTTTTTCGCCCTGGCTGTAGACGAGCAGCGTTGCATGATCGTTGCATTCGCTGCGCAGATCGGCGGCGAGGCGGTGCGGATCGATGTCGACGGCGCGTTTCTTAACGTCGACACGGCCGATGCCGCGCTCGCGCAACCATTGTCGAAGTGCTTTCACTCGCAGGGGCACTACATCGAGCACTTCGAAACTCGCCAACGCCGCATCGCGGAGCACTGAATTGCGGAGCATTTCGCCCGATGGCTCGCCCGTAAGATACGCGCCGCGTGCCGCGACGGCTTCGAGCCCGTATTCCCGCGCCAGCGCGCCCGCTAAGCCGGCCGCAAGGATCGCGGCGTCGGGCTCGAACACATAGCGGCCAATCCGATTTGCGACGCCCGTGACGAGATCCGCCTCGCCGGTGAATGTGCGGCGTTGGCGCCCGGCCGACAACACCGTCGCCCGCCGCGTGCCCAGCTGTGTGGCAAGTCCGCCGAACCATGCGACCAACTGCCGGCATTCGCGGCGCGTGGTGATCCATTCCAATTCCGCGCGCGAGGCCCAGCCGCCGGGCAGCACGGCCGCAGGCGCGAGTTTCACCGCGGCGTTCGGACACATCGACAACAACTGCTCGATCGACGCCGGGGGCGGATCGTGGAGCACGGCTCGCGTCGTTCGGCGTCCCTCGGGCCGGCGGTCCGGATCGATATGCCACGCATTGCACTCGGCAACTGAAAACACCGCCACATCGCCGACCTGCACTCGCGCGCATTTTTCCACCGCTCGTCCAGCGTGTGACTCTCGTGTGCCACGGGCTCCGCCAGTGTTGCCTCCTGCATGGCCCGGAATCAACAAACCGCAAGCCGCAAGATTCGCCTCCGCCAACAGTGCCGCCACGGGATCGCGATCCACACCGATCGTCGGCCCGCAGTTGCCAATCGCAATCAAGTCGCCGCCAATTCCGCAACAGAGGTCCGCGAACAACGGGGTGGCCAACGCCCTTCCCCCCTCTCCCCGGTGCGGGAGAGGGGCCGGGACCATCCTTCTCCCCTCTCCCCTGTGCGGGAGAGGGGCCGGGGGTGAGGGGGAATCATCCACCCCATTCTCCATTGGTTCATCGACCGCCCCGCTACTGCCTCGCGCAATCCGCGCAAATCGCTCCGCCTTGTAGGCGGCGAGCACTTCGTCGGTCGCCTGTTCCAGCCCAAGGGGCGTGAAAAACATTCGCTCGGCGGCCACGAATTTGTCCCGGCCCCGCCGCCGCAGCGCTGATTGCTCGAGCACCAGATGGGCTCGCTCGGCAGACAGTTCGCGGCGCAAGCGGCTCACCATTGCGACGCTCGGCTGGGGTTCCTGGGCGGCCAATTCAAGCCACGGGGCCGCCTCGGCGCTCACGAGCCAGCGGAAATCGCTCAAATTACCGGCCGTTTGCATGGCAACCGTGTGGCAGAAATGCTGGTTATGACGGCGCGGCGGTGGAAACAAGCTCTCGGCAAATTTGACACATTTTTGCCCCCCGTTTATCATTGAACCTAAGGTCCTTTGCCCCACTTATCTTGCGCTTTGCCGGTTTGCTGCTTCGGGCCGGTCGCGGCAATCGCCAGTTTACCACGTCCCGCACCAGTCTCGGCCGACGGGAACCTTTCGCTCGGAACCATCGGCATCCGCCGCTTGCGAACAGAACAGAGAAGAGAATAGGAGAAGATCGCCATGGCAGCCAGGGAAAATCAGGGTCTCCAGATCGCGTTGATCGTGTTCGTCGCGCTCACGATCGGCATGGTTGTCAGCACCTATCTCTTCTTCAGCCGCTGGCAGGAGCAAGTCGAGAAAAACAAGGCGTCGGTTGCCGCCACTACCGCCGCAATCACGGATAAGGACAAAGCCGTCAAGGAACGGGGCGATTTGATGACGCTTATCGGCGCCGATCCGGCAACGGCAGTTCCGGATGAGATCTCGGCGGAAAAGGCGAAGATCGCGTCGTATGCCTCGCTGGGTTTTGCCAATTTGCCCGCCGATCAGCAGACGTTCGATAAGGTGGTGACAGGGCTGGTCGCGACGATCAAGACGGCGAACGACACCGTCGAATCCACGAAAAAAACGATGGCGCAGCAGAAAACCGAATCCGCTGCAGCCCTCGCCAAGGCGAAATCCGATGCCGATGAAATCTCAACCGCCCGCGACGAAGCCGTCAAAGCGCTCGGCGAAGAGCGGACGAAATACAACGACGCCGTGGCGGCACTCAACAAGGAAAAAGATCAGCTGGCGGCCGATAAGAATGTGCTCGCCAAGAAGGCCGACGAACTGAAGGCCGGCTACGAGAAAAAAATCGCGGCGCTCGGCGCACAGATCGCGCAATTGACGAAAGACAACGTCAATTTGAAGCTCGCCCTGGATCGCTACAATCGCCCGAACCCGGTGGTCTCCGGCGGCCGGATCGTGTATGTCAATCAGCGCGACAACATGGTCTTCCTCAACCTCGGTTCTGAGGATGTGCTGCAACGCAAAACAACGTTCAACGTCTATCCGGAAGGCACCGCGAATGTGACGAACGTCGTGCCCAAGGGGCGCGTCGAGGTGACCAATATCACCGGCCCGCACACCTCCGAAGCCCGAATCATCGAAAACGCGATCAACGATCCGCTTCTGCCCGGCGACCTGGTGCACACGATCGAATGGGCGCCGGGGCAGCATCCGCATTATGCGATCGGCGGCGTGATCGATCTGAACGGCAGCGGCACCGATCAGACCCAAAAGCTGCGCGAAATGATCGAGTCGACCGGCGGCATCGTGGATGCCTATGTTGAAGACTACAAAGACAGCGACGGCAAGCTCTCGGCCCGCGTGAAGGGCGCCGTCAACATCAACACGCGTTATCTGATCCTCGGCGATCCGAAAGTCGAAACGACGGAAGGGGCCGCCCGGCTGCAGCCCGACAACACCTTGATGACCGAAGCGGATCGGTTGCATGTCGAAAAGATCGGCTTGAACAAATTTCTGACGATGATGGGCTATGTGCCGCCGGCCGGCGTTGGCCCGGGCGCCGCAGGCGTAACGCCGCGCGGCACGATCAAGGGAGCCCAGAACAACGCCTTCCAAGATTCGTTCCGCCCGCGTCAACCGGGCGCCGCCGCAGCAGCAGGCGCCGGAGCGACCCCGTAACGGTCGGTGCCCGACAACCGGAGCCGACCACTGAGCCCGCACCAAGGGGCCGTGCCAATGTGCGACGGGTTGGAAATCATCGCCCATCGCGGGGCATCGTGCGATGCTCCGGAAAATTCGCGCAGCGCCGTGGAGCTGGCTTGGCGGCACGGGGCCGACGCCGTTGAAGCCGATTTCCGTCTGACGCGCGACGGCCGGATCGTCGCATCGCACGACGATTCGCTCCAGCGCATCGCCGGAGTGGATTGGCATATCTCCGACCATTCGCTCGACGAACTGCGCCATCTCGATATCGGCGGTTGGAAGGCGCCTCGATGGTCGGGCGAGCGAATTGCCACGCTCGAAGAATTGCTGTCGATACCGCATCCGCCCGCCGCACGGTTTTACGTCGAAATCAAGAGCGGTCCCGAGATCTCGGGCGAATTGGCCCGCGTGGCGTCGGCCAGCGATTGGCCTCAAGAGCGGATCGTGCTGATTTGCTTTTCGGCCCGCGTGTTGGTGGCGGCGAGACAACTCTTGCCCGTTTCGCCGACGTATTTGGTGGTCGAGTTCTTGCAGGATCCGCACACTGGCGTTTGGTATCCCGACGCCGACGAATGTCTTGCCGAAGCGGTCCGCCACGAATTGACCGGGCTGGACCTGATGGCGGCCCGAGCGATGGATCGCGAATTGATCGGGCGGATTCGCAGTGCCGGCTTGGACTTATGCGTTTGGACCGTGGATGAAGAGCCCGAAGCGCGACGGCTGATCGCCGAGGGAGTGCGGCGGATAACCACCAACCGCCCCGCGCTATTGTGCCACATGCTGCGCTAACCCGCGATCAATTTCGCGCCAAGCCCAGGGAAGGCCCGGGCCGCGTCTGCCATCTGGAAAACGCCCTCCTGGCCTTCCCTGGGCTTCCGGTCGTTGCGGGAAACTGGAAAACGCCCTCCTGGCCTTCCCTGGGCTTCCGGTCGTTGCGGGAAACTGGAAAACGCCCTCCTGGCCTTCCCTGGGCTTCGTTGCGGGATACTGCAAAAGGACCTCCCATGCCGGCCCCCTACCCCGTGTTGATTTTGGGCGCCGGGATCAACGGCGCAGCGCTCGCGCGCGAATTGGCGCTGAATGGCCTGGGGGTCGTCATCGTCGACGAACGCGACGTGGCATCCGGCGCCACGGCCGCATCTTCACGGCTGATTCACGGCGGATTGCGGTACCTGGAGCACCGGGAATTCGCCCTGGTGCGCGAGTCGCTTGCCGAACGAACGCGGCTGTTGAGGCTGGCCCCGCAATTCGTTCGACCGCTTCGGCTCTTTATTCCACTCAGCAATCGCATCGGCGGACTCACGAGCGCAGCTCGGCGATTCATCGGGCTGAACGTCGGGGCGCGACCGACCGGCGCCGCCCGCGGATTGTGGGCGGTTCGCATCGGGCTGTCGCTCTACGACGCCTATGCACACGACCCGTCGTTGCCGCGCCGCAAATTATTCAAGGCCAACTCGGCCGGCGCCGTGGCAGTCGACCCCAAGAAATACCGCTGGATGTATGCCTACTCCGATGCGCAGGCGATTTACCCCGAACGGTTTGCGTTGGCGCTGTTGGAAGACGCGCGCCGTCTTTCCCGGCAGGCCGGCATGCCATTTCGCTTGTTCACCTATCATCGCGCGACGCTCGATGGCCAAATTGCACACGTCGCGCCGCTCGATCAAATCGGCCGATCAACCGGCGAATCTGCCTTTTCCTTCGCGCCCGCGGCGATCATCAATGCCACCGGTGCGTGGGTGGATCGCACACTGGCCGCACTCAAGATTCCTTCGCAGCGGCTGATCGGCGGCACCAAGGGAAGTCATTTCGTGACCTACGATCCAGCACTCCGCGATCGCCTTGCCGGACGCGGGATTTACGCGGAAGCCACCGATGGCCGGCCGATCTTCGTGCTCCCGATCGGCAATGGCACACTGGTGGGCACGACCGATTTGATCTACGACGACGATCCGGCCGCCGCAATCGCGTCGCCCGAGGAATTACGATACCTGTTGGACGCCGTGAGCGCTTTGTTCGCCGACCTGCGGCTCTCGGAGAAAGATCTTGAAATGCACTACTGCGGCGTTCGGCCGCTGCCGTATTGCGGGCCGGAAACGCCGGCCGCCGTAACTCGGCGGCACATTTTGCAGGCGAACCCGAATTGTGCCGTGCCGTTTTTTTCCATCATCGGCGGCAAGTTGACCACCTGCCGTTCGCTGGCCGAGGAAACGGCGGCGACGATTCTGGCCCGGCTCGGCCTGCCGCACTCGCGGAATTCTCGCGATCGACCGCTTCCCGGCGGCGAAGCTTATCCGGCCGATGCCGCGGCGGCGGCACATGAGAAAAATCGACTGGCCGAAAAATTTCGCATGCCGCACGAGGCGATCGAAGCGGTTTGGTTGCTCCTCGGCACGCGCACGGATGCGGTGTTGACCGAAGCCGGATGTGCCGACGAGGCCGCGCCGAAATTTGTCGCAGGCACGCCGATGCCGCGGGCATTCGTCCGCTGGGTGATCCAAAACGAATGGGCCACCACGCTCGACGACATTGTCGAACGACGGCTGATGCTCGTCTACCACGCGGGCTTGTCGCGGCGAACGCTTGCCGATCTCGCGCAACTTCTTTCCGAATGCGGACGCTTGCCGCGCGATCGCACGGTTGCGGAAGTGAACGCCGCCGTCGAGCGTCTGCAAACGCGCTTCGGCAAACGCGTCGCAGATTGATGGGGCGTCGGCCGCACTGCGAGGCGAATCCAGCAACACTAACCCGAAGCGTTAGCGAGGGAGCGCCGCTACGGCGGCATCGTCTCGCTGCAGGCGGCCACGCGCATGCACATTGGATCAATGCGTTCGTGAGGGCAACCCGCAAGAGAGCGCGTCCTCGCTTACGCTTCGGGCCAGTGTTGAGGGACGACCCGCAAGAGAGCGCGTCCTCGCTTACGCTTCGCGCCTAGTGTGGCATGATGAACAATCCGGCCTTAAATTGCTTCGCCGCCGCGTTCGCCGGTGCGGATGCGGATGCAATCTTCCAGCGGCAGGACAAAGATTTTGCCGTCGCCGATATCGCCGGATTTGCCGGTGCGGCCGCCGCGGATGATGGCGTTGATCGTCGGTTCGACGAATTCTTCGTTGACGGCGATTTGCAGTTGCACTTTCCGCAGCAGGTTCACGGCAATTTCGTGGCCGCGATACACTTCGGTGTGCCCTCGCTGCCGGCCGAAGCCTTGCACATCCATGATCGTAAGCCGAAAGACTTCGACTTCGGTGAGAGCGGCCTTGACGGCTTCGAGCCGGCTGGGCTGAATGATGGCAATAATGAGTTTCATCGAACGATCGCTCGGGGCCTTGCGTTGCCTTGATCGTAGTCGAGCCCAGCGCGCCGCTCAAGAGGCCAAGGCTACGACTACAGGCTTGGGCCTACAGGGCTAATTCCTCGGCCTCGACCTCGCAACCTCCGATGATCCCAGGTTCTTCGTCCTGCAGCCTACAGCCTCAAGCCTGTAGCCTTGGAAAAAAAGAATGCCCCGGCCTGGGCAGGCTAGGCGGAGCGCCTACCCAAGCCGTTGGGGCATCCTTCTGGTCCCGGCAGGGACCGAAGCTCGTGTGAGGGGATTTTTGTTCCGGTCCGCCCCCCGGGGTGCGCATCCGGCGCCCATGGCGCGGACCGGAAAAAAAGCGGCGTGCCGCAGGTTGCTTCGGGCCTGATGATCCCACCCACCGACCCAGCGAGACAGCGCCCAGAAGCCTCTCGTCAGCAACCTGCGACACGCCCGCACGCCCTACAGAGATCGGCCCCCAACGATGTTCGATTCGAAATGGCAGTGTCGCACTTCGTGTGCAACATCACTGTATTCGCAACCATCGCCGAAGTCCGCTAAAGATCCGATTCACCTCGTAAGAGAGATTGTTTGGCCGCTCTTCTTCACCGTTGGTGACCGCGCCTTGAAGAACCGCCATTGGACGCTGTGGCATTGCAATCTCTGTGCCAGCCAATTGCAAGCACGATCGCATCGACCACGAAGCCCGTTAAGGAAAAGAGCTTACATCAATTCATCACCGACAGAATATAATTGCAAGCGTTGGGGCGTTCGGCGCGTCTGCCCGTTTGCAATGCAAGCCGCGATGCGCGGGTAAGCAAAATTCTCGCGCACAAATCCCGAGCGAGCCATCCGCCGCCGAGATGCAGAAAACATTGTGCAAAAGCACCCGGGCGGTCCACGATTTAAGGACGGCGCTTCGTCAAAGACCAGGCATTGCCTCAGAAACACTAGCCCGAAGCGTCAGCGAGGGACGCCGATGACAGACGTTAATTTCTCTTCGATGCGGCTTTCGCGGATCTGCGGAATCGAGGGCGTGTGCAAATCGGCAAATGGACAGCCTTGTGGCGGTTCGTCCTCGCTAACGCTTCGGGCCAGTGTGCCGGTCGGCGGGTCTTCCGACCGGGTTGGCATTCGATTTGGCAGACGAAGCTTACCGGCCGATATGGCGGCCAGTTACTATACGACCCATCGCGTTTGGCTTGTCTCGGATTCGGCAAGCACATATTCGAGAGCCGACTTCGAGGGCGTGCTAGACGGCGTCGTGAGGCTGATCCAACCCGACGCGGCCGAGCTAGTGCTGTTCTCCGCCACCACCTCAAACTGGTAGGTCGTTCCGGCCGACATGCCGGAAATCGTCGCCGAGCTTGTGCTGCCGCTCACTGCGCCCAAATAAACCGCTTGCCGGCCGTTCCAATAATAAATCGCATATTCGGTCGCGCCCGGCGAATCGGTCCAAGAGAGCGTGCCTGCCGTGGACGAAGTTGCCGTGGCGGTCACTTTTGTCGGCGCGGCCAGAGCCACGGTCTTTGGCATCGTGACACTCGCGACATTGCTCGCCGCGCTTGTGGAGGTCGCGTTGTAGGCAACGACGTAGAACGATTCAGTAGCGCCCGGCGTCAGGCCGCTGATGCTGACCGACGTGGTTCCAGAGCTTCCAAGTTCCGTCACGCTGCTGCCGTTCTTTTCATAAATCAGATATCCGGTGGCGCCGGCCGAGGCGCTCCAAGATAGTGTGGCGGTCGTGCTGGAGGTGGCGATGGCTGCGGCATTCGTCGGTGCCGCGATCGCGACGGCGGCAGCTTGCGTGGTCGTGTTGAACCAAGGGGTCGTGCCAGAGCCGGCCGTGTTGCTTGCCACGATTTCGAATGCATACTTCGTCTTGGCGGCCAAGCCGGTGACGGAATACGATGCCGTCGAAGAGCCGACCGTACCGACGTCTACCACGTTTGGACTGCTTGCGGTTTGATTGGTGGCAGTTCCTTCAAACTCGTAGATCGTGTAGCCCGTCGCGCCGCTCGACAACGACCAGCTCAAATTGATCTGGCTGCTCGAGATTGCGGTCGCGGAATAGGTCGCTGGGGAAACGGGCGCGGAAACCGTGCCGCCGCCAGTCGAAGTCGAGGCGCCGTAGCCGGCCAGATACGGAATCAGCAGATTTGCGGCGGGAGTGCCGATGCCCGTGGCCAGGTCGTAGCCGGGGCCAGCCGATTCGTACTGTGTGCTGCCGACGGTGATGTCGTGGAAATCGGCGGCCGGAGCGGCATAGAGGGCGGCCAGTGTTTGCGACGCCCCGTTGAGCGTTCCCAAGCTCGCTGCGGCGCGGCCTTGATCGGCGATGGCAATCAAAGCGGCCCATTGCGGGGCGCCGGCGCTCGTGCCACCGACATCGATCCATCCGCCGGTGCCGTCGAACGAGTCGTAAACGGCGTATCCGACGCCCGCATCGTACGAAACATCGGGCACATCGCGGCCGGAGAATTCTTTGCTCACCCCGCCGCCGCCGCTATAGGTCGTTCCATCGGAAGTTTGCGGCTCCCAGGCCGTTTCGCTGCTGATCGTGTTGTTGGAATTCAAATACACGTCGGTGCCGCCGACGGCCAGCACATTGGGCGACTCGGCCGGGAAATTCGCCACGCCTTCGTCGCCCGTCGATGCGACGAATGTGATTCCCTGATGACCGCTGGGCGTAACCAGATATTCCGAACTGAGGGCCTGATCGTTGGCCGTGTCGGCAGTGCTGTCGTCGCTCCCCCAGCTCATCGAAATCACCGACACGCTGCTCAGGTTGCGGGCATAGTTGACCGCGGCGAATAGATTGGTATCCGAATCGCTACTGGCCTCGACCAGAATGATATTCGCGCCCGGAGCGATGGCATGCGCCCATTCGACGTCGAGCGATTCTTCGACCTCCCAGCCGGCGCTGGAGTCGGTGCTCGGCAACGTCGAACCGCCGCTCTCGTTCACGACCTTGAAGCTGGGGGGCGCGGCGATTCCATAAGCGCTGTCGAAGGTGGCCAGATCCGAGGCGATGTTTGGATCGTTGTAGGCATCGATGATGGCGATCGTTTCGCCGGCGCCATTGGCCGCGGCGGAGCCGAACGATGCCGTGCTGCTGAAACCGTAAGCCGTGCGAATCTCGGCCGGCGTGTAGCCGCTATTGGTCGAGCTTGAGGCGGCCTTCGTTGTCGCCAAAAATTTGATGTAGTCTGGCGTGAATCCGCTCGCAGACAGCATCTGCCGAGCTTCGAGCGATTCGAGATTCAGGCGTTGGGCGGTTCGGGCGTTCTTGGTCGAGTTTTTGCGTGAGTTCCGCTTCCGCAGCATGGCTGTCTTCCCGAGTGGGGATCCTGGATTTGTAGCTTGCCCGGCATGATCCAATCGCTTCGCGGGTCGTCTTGGGCGGCTGCGGCCGAATGCCATCAGGCCCGGATCGACAAATCCCTTCGAGTGCGGTCGGCTGACACCGCCGCAATTCCGCGCAAAACGCTTGGTGTTTTTGGGGCTCTGACTTTCACGTTCGCCGTTGCCGGCGATCGTGCTCCCTACGCTACTGGCTCAGCGTGGTCAGAATCCCCCTGTCCCCTTAGTCACCGATTATTCCGGTAGCCGACAAATTGGCAAGGATTTGGACATGAAATGTCCGGAAAATGCCGCGTGGCGGGTTCCGGTGGACACCGCCTCCAATAGATCAGTCGGCGCGGACGGCGCGCGATCGGCGGAAAATTCGTCGCGGGCCGTACACCTTATCAACCGCCCGATGCCCCCGGCAAATTCACAAAAACACCGGGCGCCATGGGATCAGAAGTTCACTTTGTACTTGAGCGACAGCTTCTGCCGGGTGGCGGCAGTGTCCTCGTCGATCTGCTGCATGATTTGGCTGGCCGACGCTCCGGCTTTGGCCGTTTCCTCGTGGCGGATGCCTGGTTTGCTCCTGTTCACCACGGTGTAGTTGTTGGTGACGTACGGGCGGTCGTGGCGGCCGGTTCCATTGCGGCCATGCCAGCCATAGGAGTATTTGTAGGCCAAGCCCTGGGTTTGCGTCACGTAGACGCGCCGCGGGCTAGCCTCGCGGGCCAACATTTGAACGTCGACGCCGCGAACCACGCTGCTTGCTTGGCGGAGCGCGTCGGCCGTCCGCTGCGCATAAGCAACCAATTCGGGATCGATGCCCAGCACGGGCAATTCGTCGATCCGGCGAGCGTAGGAATCATACCAAAGGGCGGTGCCGCCGAGCGTGGTCGCGTCGCCACTGCCGGATCGAAGATCGGAGATGTCGCCGGTGATCCGCTTGAAGAAGGCCTGAGCGGCCGCTACGTCGTTGAAGTAGGATTGCGCCGATCCGGTGGAAGCCGGATTTTCGGCCGGCGCCGTCAAGGGCGGCAGTGCGGTCGGCGGCGGCGGTTCGGGATGATTCGCGGCGGAAGCCGGCGGCGCTTCCGGCACTTTCTCGAACGACGGTGGACGATCGAACAAACTGAAGATGCGTTTCAGCCCGCTCGACGTTAGATAGCCTTCGAGCGTTATTTGCGGACCGGTCACGGTTGGCTTCCAATCTTGAAGTTCGCTGAGCATCGCGCCCCGTTTGGACAAGGCATGCAGCAACATAACCTTCGCCAACTCGGGCGGGATGCCGACGTTGTCGGAGAAATCGACTTTCACTTTGCCGAACGGCCTGTCGGCGAACGTAACGCCGAGCGTCAGGCCGCGGATTCCGGCGAACATTTTGGCCAGCCGCTCGAGCTCGGCCGCCGGCTGATCGGCAAACTTGTCGGACGCCTTCAGCGACGCCAGCACCTCATCCGGCGAGTGAATGTTCTCTAGATCGATGGCCAGGATAATCGGAGTACCCAGTTGGTTGGCGTAGCCATAGGCTTCGGTCAAATACGGCGACAAATCGGGCCGCTTTGCCGCATCGGTTTCGCGAATCCAGCGCCCCACCGATTGCCGGTCGGTAGGGGCCATCACGCCGACCAAGTCGGGAGCGAACTGCACCGCATAGGCGTCGGTGGGCAGGGCGACTGCCTTGTAGCTGCCGACGGTATCCAGCTTTCCGCCGCTCATCGTCGCCAAGTTCGACATGTCCGCATTGGCGTCGAGCCGCATGATGCTCGACTCCCACTGCGGAGCCATTTCTTGCAGATCCATCTGCGTTGCAAAGATGGCTTGCATGGCGTCGGGTGGGATGGCCGACAGCCCGGCGGCATACCGCTGCTCGTGTTTGGTCTTCCAATTTTGCTGGATGCCCTTGGGGCTATTGAAAATTTGGTCGACATTGAGCAGCACCAGCGCGTTGGCCCCGGCGGGGACGCGTTTGACAAGTTCGTCGAATTTCTGCCCGTATGCCGCCGCCGACGGCGCCAACGCAACTGCTGCCGCAACGATCAACCAACCGCAATTTCCGACTCGCATGCTTCGCTCCCGGTAGTAAAAGTCGCCGGCATTAAGCCGGCGAAGGCATCCGCAAAAACATCCAATCACTACCCATACTAACATCGCCCAGCGCGGATAGTTTCGCGAATTAGCCCTGAAGGGGGGCTAAAGCGCCATCCATTTGCGGCGATCTTGCGGGCAGCCATTGCCGGGGAACGAAGACTTCGGCTGACCGCGCCTATTCCTTCACGCGCGTGGCTTCCCAATCGCGGGTTTGGGCTTGGCCATTGCGCTCGAATTCCGTCTTGCCCTTGATCGTGTCGCCGCTGAGCTTGCCGGTGAATTTCGAGGTCATCTTATTGCCGTTGCGTTCTCGGGTGATCGAGAACGCGATGTCGCCGTCTTTGAAGGTGCCGTCTTGGATTTCCACGTCGCCATTGCGGCCGGCGATGCTTCCGGTGAGCTTGTCGCCTTCGAGTTTCAGCTTGAGCTTCACTTCGTGGGATTGATCGTTGAACTTGACCTCCCACTTCCAGGTGCCGGTCGGATTGTCCGCGGCTCGGGCCACATTCGCCATCGCCGCCGCCACGATCGCCAGCCCGAGCGCCACGGTCAAAAGTCGTCGCATCGGAAAATCTCCATGGAAAGGAAACAAGCCTTTGCGGTGCGCCCCCATGACGCTCGCCGGCTCGTCGGTAAGGGCAATGATAACCAGTTGCCGGAGGGAAGTGTTAGCACACGAAGGAAAATCTCGCGCGACTCTCGGCGCCGGCCATGGTGACCGTGAGCCGTCGATAGGGGTCGCCAATTCGCTGCGCGGCGTGGTAGTCTTTCCGCGAAACCGGTGATCGAATGCCGCGCGATTGCCCACATTCCGGAAGGAGAGCCGCATGGAGATTCTTGGGATCGTGCTCAGCGTGGGCCTGATCGTCGCCCTCCTGGTGGAAAGCTTCGAGACGATCGTCGTGCCGCGGCGCGTCGTGCATCGCTTTCGCTATGCTCGGCTCTACTACCGGATTAGCTGGCAAGCCTGGCGCAAATTTGCCGCTTTGTTTGCAAGCCAAAAACAGCGCGAGGCCATGTTGAGCTGGTTCGGCCCGCTCTCGTTGCTCGGCTTGTTTGCGTCATGGGCACTCGGGCTTGTGTTCGCGTTCGGATTGCTCCACTGGTCGATTCACAGTCCGCTCCAATCGCCGGGACATAACGAGAGCCTGGGCACGTATTTGTATATGAGCGGCGTGACTTTCTTTACGCTCGGCTATGGCGACGTTTGCCCGTTGGCCGGCTTCGGCCGCACGCTGGCGGTCGCCGAGTGCGGCATGGGGTTCTGTTTCCTTGCCGGTCTGATCAGTTATCTACCGCTGTTTTCGCAAGCGTTTTCGCGCCGCGAGGCGACGATCGCGCTGTTGGACGCCCGGGCCGGTTCGCCGCCGAGCGCTTCGCAAATGTTGCTGCGGCTGGCGCAGTCGGGCAATATCCGCGCGATCGATCCATTCTTGGCCGAATGGGAACGCTGGTGCGCCGAGCTGCTCGAGAGCCATCTCTCTTATCCGCTGCTGAGCTTCTATCGCTCGCAGCACTACAACCAATCCTGGCTTGCGGCTCTCACGGTAATCCTCGACACCTGCTCATTCCTCATCGTCGGCATCAAGGGAAGCGAGGCCTATCAAGCCCAACTGACGTTCGCGATGGCCCGGCATGCGGCCGTCGATCTGAGCCTGGTGATGAATGTTTCGCCCATGCCACTCGCCGCCGACCGATTGCCGCCCGACCAATTGCGAGGATTGCGCGATCAATTGCTCCGTGCCGGGATCGAATTGCACGAGGGCGAAATGGTGGACGCGCAGATCGGGCACCTGCGCGGCATGTACGAGCCGTTCGTCAACGGGCTGGCGGAGCGATTGCTCTTCACGTTGCCCGCGATCGTGCCGGCAAAGGAAAGTGCCGACAACTGGCAGCGCAGCCCGTCGATGCCCCGCACCCCCGGCATCGGCAGCCTCCCCGGCGGCGCGGTGGATCAGACCCACTTTGGATAAGCGTTGGCAGGGGCGCAACGACGGTCATCCGTGCAATTTGGTTGGTTATCACAAATCCGGCGAATGCGGTCACAAGAGTGGGGATCAGTTTATGCAGCACTCTGCGGCCGCGTTGGATTCCCCCAGTGAGCCGGCTGCGAAGCCCGACCGTTCGATTCAACTTGCGAGGTGCCTATGGCTGGTTTCCAAAATGAGACGGTTGTTGCAGCGCCGATCGACGCCTGCTTCGATCTCGCTCGAGACATCGATTTTCACTCGCGCTCTTTGCAGGGCACGAATGAAAGGGCCATTGCAGGGCGAGCGTCAGGTCTTATCGGCATGGGGGAGTCGGTCACCTGGGAGGCGCGGCACTTTGGCGTCCGGCAGCGATTGACCGTTGAAGTCACCGTGTTCGAACGGCCGTTTTATTTCCGCGACGTGATGACCGCCGGCGCGTTTCGGTCGTTTGCCCACGACCACCGATTCGTCGAGCGCAATGGCCGAACAGTGATGATCGACAAGGTCGAATTCCAGTCGCCGCTCGGTCCGCTGGGGCGCCTTGCAGACCGTTTATTCATGACCGGCTATCTACGGCGGTTGGTAGCAGCCCGTGCTCAGGCAATCAAGCACGAGGCCGAGGCAAGTGTGGTTAAGTAGAATGCCGACCAAGCGGCGAACCATTGCCAACGGCGCTATTCCCACTCGATCGTCGATGGCGGCTTCGAGCTGATGTCGTACACCACGCGGTTGACGCCCTTCACTTCGTTGATGATCCGCGTCGAGATGCGGCCCAAAAGATCGTAGGGCAAATGGCTCCAGTCGGCAGTCATGAAGTCTTCCGTTTCGACCGCCCGCACCGCTAGCACGTCTTCATACGTTCGCGCGTCGCCCATCACGCCCACGCTTTGCACCGGCAACAGCACCGCAAACACCTGCGCCGTTTGCCGATAGAGCCGGGCGGCTTTGATTTCGTCGACCACGATCGCGTCGGCCTCGCGGAGCGTGCTCAGCCGCTGCCGCGTCACCTCGCCGACGCAGCGCACCGCCAGGCCCGGGCCCGGGAACGGATGCCGCCACACGATCTCCTCCGGCAATCCGAGCTGCAGGCCCAGCTTACGCACCTCGTCTTTGAACAGGTCGCGGAGCGGCTCGATCAGTTCGAAGCCCAGCTTTTCCGGCAGGCCGCCCACATTGTGATGCAGCTTGATCGTCGCGGCGGGGCCATCCGCGGCCGCCCCGCTTTCGATCACGTCGGGATAAAGCGTTCCTTGGGCCAGGAAATGCGCCCCTTTGATGCGCGTCGCCTCTTCGGTGAAGCATTCGATAAACGCATGCCCGATCCGCAGCCGCTTGTCCTGCGGATTGGTGATGCCGTCGAGCGCCGTGAGGAACTTGTCTTCCGCTTGCACCACGTGCAGATCGGTGCGGAAATGGGTCGTAAACTCGCGGATCACCGATTCGGCCTCATCCTTGCGCAGCAGGCCGTTGTCGACCAGGATGCACGACAGTTGCGGTCCGATCGCTCGATACAAAAGGGCCGCAACGACCGACGAATCCACCCCGCCCGACAGTCCGCAGATCACGCGCCGATCGCCCACCTGCCGGCGCAGGCGATCGATCGTCTCGTCGGCAAAATCGCTGAGCCGCCACGCGCCGCTGCAGCCGCAAACGGTCGTGAGAAAGTTGGCGAGGATTTTCGTGCCGCGCGGCGTGTGTGTCACCTCGGGATGAAACTGCAGCCCGTAGATCGGCAAACTGCGATGCTTGATCGCCGCGATCGGGCAGGTGCTCGTTTGCGCCAGCGGCAGAAAGTCGCCGGAAACACGGGCCACCTGGTCGCCATGGCTCATCCACACTTCCGTCTCGTCGGCGATGCCTTCGAACAAATCGGCGTGCGACACGATCCGCACGTGGGCCCGGCCATATTCGCGGGCCGGAGCGCTTTCCACCTGCCCGCCCAATGCTTCGCAAAGCAACTGCATTCCATAGCAGATTCCGAGCACGGGAATGCCGAGCTCGAAAATCGCCGGATCGCAATGCGGAGCGCCGTTGTCATAAACGCTCGCCGGGCCGCCGGAAAGAATCAATCCGCGCGGCGCCAATTCTTGCACCCGGGCCGCCGTGATGTTGTGCCGCACGATCTCGCAATACACGCTCTGCTCGCGCACCCGCCGGGCGATCAACTGGGCGTATTG
>DATAWG010000089.1 GCA_036267355.1 Pirellulales bacterium
CCTGCCCGCCAGGGCCGACGTTCGCCGAACAATTGATGCCTCGCGCCACCGGATCGGAAGAAGTTCCGCCTCCCGTCGGCGCATCGCAGCCACCCGTGCCAAGTCCTTAGAGAGCAGCGTAGCAGGCACACTCCGTGTGCCGTCGGCGCACCGCTGCGCATCGCACGCGCTGGGCGCGTTGCACGCGAATGGACGGCAGACGGCACATGGAGTGTGCCTGCTACGTTGGCAAGCTTGCACGGTTAGGCTTTACTTGATCACGTCGGCCGGCGTGGTTTCGTAGCCGTCGCGCGATGCGAGCGCTTCGAGAACCTGCACTTCGACGATGTCGGCGATGAAATGCACCGAAGCATCGCATAGGAGAACCGTGGCTCCGCCGATGTGCGGCGAGAACAACTGCCGGCCGCCGGCGACATATTCGGTCGTTTCCGTGCCGCCGGTGAGCATGTCGGATTGATTCAAGTAGTTGATCGGTTCATTGACGGCGAGCAAGCCGGCCCCCTCGGCCCACGCGCCGCGATCGTGCCACGTGTTGCTGCTGTCGATCGATGCGCCTCGGCCACTTGTTTCCCCCATCAGCAGTGTCTTTGACAGGCCGTCGACAATCGCTTGCGGCATAATCCGCTGTGCCTCGAGCGCCGGGGCGACGATCTCGTTCAGTACGCCGTCGTTGATCGGGTAGCAAAAACCGGACGGATTCTTCGTGGTGTTCGCAGTGTACGCAGGCCCCTTGACGCCGTTGTAATCGGTGCAGGCCAGGCTGCCGCCGTTGGCCAGCGTCACACCGGCAGAGTTCGGCGGATAGAGGATGATCCGATTCGCGACCGGATCGCGCGTCGTTTGCACGATGCTCACGCTCGGGCAAAGCAACGCGGGAATCACGATTTCGCCCGCCGGCTGATTGATGGAGGAATGCACATCCTGCGTGAGATTGAACAGTTGCAGCGTGTTTTTCTCTTCCATGTAGGGAAGCAGATACACCATGAACGAAAATTTGTGTTCGCCGGCCGCGGGCGTCGATTGGCCTGGCGGAAAGGTGCGCTGGCCGGACAAGAAGTTTTGATGAGCCAAGCCGAGCTGCCGCATATTGTTGGCGCACGCAGTTCGCCGGGCCGCCTCGCGAGCGGCCTGCACCGCGGGCAAGAGCAGCGCAATCAGGATGCCGATGATGGCAATCACCACCAGCAATTCGACGAGAGTAAATGCCTTCCGCCCTCGCTTCATGCAATGATCCCAAGCTTTCTGCATCATGCTTTCTCCGACGGTCCGCGCTCGTCGCAATTGCCGCTCGCCCCGTTTCGCAAGATCAGCAACGGCTGATAGCGAGGCGGCGTCTCATCGCCAGCGCCATGAGTGCGATCGATCCCAAACCGGCCAGCAACAAGCTCGACGGTTCGGGAACCTCCGCCACTCCGCCGTTCGATCCGCCCGCAGGCAAAAATGCAGCGCCTGCAACGACCGCTGGACTGGAGCTCGAGCCAATCGCACTGCTATCGGCCGCCAGCAGACTTGCGCTGTCGTCGGCCGGGGACGTGAAACTGGCGTTCGATAAATCTGTCGTCGCAGGAAGCAACGCCAACAAACGGCTCTCCATCAAACTCGCATTGAGCCCCGGGTTCATAGATGCGAGGCGCTCGATGGCCGCGATACGGCTTTCCAACGCCTGTCCGGTGGCGGCGGTGATCGATTCGGCAGCGATTGCGGATTGAATCGCGGCAAACGGATCGCTGGCGGACACGGCCACCTGGGGCGCCGCCGTGTCGCCGGCGATATTGCTGCTCGGCATTGCGGCATTGCTGGCGACGGCCGCGGACGGGTTGCCGCCGGTCAACACCGCTCCTTGGCCGGGGGAGCCGGAAGGAAGAATCGTGAGCGATGCCCCGGCGTCGATCGCCAGCGAGTTTTGCAGGATTTGCGTGGCACTCAGCGTTGCGCCGCTGCCGACCACCGTGTCGCCGCCATAGGTGGTCGCGCCGCCGGAGGTCGCCGCCGTGCCGCTGACGGTGCCGACCGTTTGATTGATGCCGGTTACGGAGAGCCCGCCGCCGGAGGCGATCGAACCGTTGTTGATGATGTTGGCCGAGTTGCCGCCGCCGGAGAGCGCCGACATGGTTCCTGCCAACTGGAGCGTCGCCGGTGCGGCAATTGTGACCGTGACCGCGGTGCCGACGGTGGCGGCGGTGGTGGTCGTATTGTTGAACTGCAGGGTTCCGGAGTTGACCGCGATGTCTCCGTTGTTGAGCGTCGAGGCCCCGTTGACGACGACCGTGCCGGCGGGGGTGCCGGCGGCGCCGACATTCAGGGCGCCGGTGTTGTTGAAGGTGGCGGCAATCAGCGTGGCGCCCGAGCCGATCAAAAGATTCGTCGTTCCGGGAGTGCCGCCTTGGGTTGCAGTCTCAGTCGTGGTCAGGCTGCTGACGCTCTGGCCATTGGCCAGGCTGACGATCGGACTGGGGCCATTCACGGACGAGATCGCCAGCGGACCGGTTCCGATCGTGCCGATACCGCTGGCGACAACCGAGCCGTTGCTGACAGTCGTAGTGCCGGAGTAGCTGTTGGGGCCGGTGAGATTCAGCGTGCCGGCGCCGGAGTAGTTGAATCCGCCATTGCCGGTCATTGAGCCGGCAAAGGATGTTGTGGCGGACTGCGTGTCGGAGAGCGTAACACCGGAAATGAAATTGATGGTCACCGCACCTGCCCCGCCGCCGCTCAGGCTGGTGACGGCTTGGCTGCCGCCGAGGTTCAAGACCGACGTGGTTCCGCTGGCGGCGCTAATGGCGAGCGGGCCGGCGCTGCTGCCGAGCGATGAGCCGCTCTCGACCGTAAGTGTTCCGCCGGTGATTGTCGTGCCGGCGCTGTAGGTGTTGGTTCCATACAAATCCCAAGTGCCAGGGCCGCTCTTGACCAGCGACGTGAGGTCGCTTCCCGGCTGGGCGCCGCCGCTGTCGCTGATGATGGGGTAGAAGGCGTTCGCACCCGTGTTGGTTCCGGTGAGAGTCAGGGTTGCCGTGGCGCTCGTGCTGCTGAAGGCGATCGCGTTGGCAGAACCGCTGCCAAAGCCGTTCCATGTAACCGCATCGGCGGCCAAGGAGCCCGAGGCATCGAGCGTGGCGCCGAGCGGGCCGACCGTGAACAATCGATTGGTCGTTGCGATGGTGGTGCCTACGTATTGCAGCGTGCCGCCGTTGATGACCAGATTGGCGGCCGCGTCGGTCGAACTTCCGATTCCGCTGGCCGTACCCCCGTTGGCGAGCGAAGCGACACCGAGTATGCCAGCGTTGATCGTCGCCACGCCGCTGTCGGTAACCGGATTCGCAATGTCGACCGTGTCGTCGCCGTTCTTCGTGAATGTGCCATTATCCGATGGGTTGCCGATCGTGCCGGAGAGCGTGATATTCCCGCCACCGCCGACGGCGATGTTGCTCTTGGTGGTTCCGCCGTTGATGGCGCCGCGGTAGGAAACAGCGGTCGCGCTACTGTTGATCAAGTTGCCATAGTTGCTGGCGCCGCTGCCGGCAAGCGTAAGCGGGATCGTGCCGGGCAAGGTGATCCCGTTCAGATCCAAGGTTGCACCCGAACTGACGGTGATGCTGCTCGTGGTTCCGAGCGAAGCGGCGTTGCCCAACTGCAAAGTGCCGGCGCTAACGGTCGTGGCTCCGGAATAACTATTTGCGTCGTCGAGGGTAACTTCGCCGGCGCCGACCTTCGTCAATGTGCCGGTGTCGCTCGAATTGCCGATCGCGCCCACAAGCGTGATATTGCCGGCGCCGCCGAGCGAGAAGCTGTTGTTGCCGGTGGCGTTGATCGTGCCGGCAAACGAGGCGGCCGCACCGGCGTTGCTGTTGATCAAGGCGCCGCCGCTGCTGATTCCGGTGCCGGCGACCAAGAGGTTGGGATTTCCGGCAACCGAGAAGCCGTTCAAATCGAGCACGGCATTGCTCGCCACAGTGATCGTCGAGTTTTGGCCGAGGGCGCTTGCGTTTCCGAGTTGGAGTGTGCCGGAGTTGACCGTCGTGGTCCCGGAATAGCTGTTGCTGCCCGACAGATTGACGGTCCCGGTTCCGACGACCGAGAGAGCGCCGCTTTGGATGATCCCGGTGAGGTCGATGTTCCCCGCGCCACCGATCGCGATCGTGCCTGTGGAAGACATATTGCCCGGAAAAGTTGCCGTGCCGGCGGTGTTGCTGTTGGTGAGCGCGCCGATTGTGGGAGCCACGCCGTTTCCCGAGATCGTCAGGTAGAGCGACGGTGTGCTGTTGATGCTCTGGCCGTCGAGATCCAACGTGCCGCCGCCGGCGACGGTGAGGTTGGTGCTGTTGCCGAGGGCCGAGCCGCTGGCCAATTGCAGCGTGCCGCCGTTGACCGTGGTGGCGCCGCTATAGCTGTCGGCTTTACTCAAGGTTTGCGTGCCGGAGAACGAGTTGGCCAAGGTCAGCGAAAGCTGGCCGCCGCCGTCGGCAAGCACGCCGGCAAAGTTATTGACGCCGCTGCCGGTCAGCGTGAGCGTGGCGCTCGAGCCGGTCGTGGGGTCCGCGGCTTCGACGGTCGGTTTGCCGGTTGTGGAGCTGGGCGTCGACAAGCCGGCGATCGTCGTGCTGACGCCGTTGAGATCGAGCGTGGCGGCATTGCCCGAGTCGTTGCCGCCGAAGACGATCGTGGCCGAGTTGGGGATGGCGGTCCCGGTCGTGCCTCCGGCAAGCTCGAGTTGGCCTTCAATCAGGTAGACATTTCCGCTGAAAGTGTTTGAGCCCGAGCCGGCGCTGCCGATGACGAGCGTTCCCTGTCCCGATTTCGTCAGCGAGATCGACGTGCTGCCGTTGTCGACGATCGTCGAGGAAATGACGATCGGCGTGGTTGGATTATTCTGGATGACGATCAAATCCGAGCCGTTGCCGCTGGTGAGATTGCCGCCGGAAATTGTCGCGGTGTTGGCCGCTACCGCGGAGGTGACCAGAAGACCGCCGGTGGTGATAACGTTTGTCTTGCCGGCGGTGTCGCTGAGCGTGATCGAAGTGGAAGCGGTCAAGCTGTTGAATTGCAAGCTATTGGTGGTCGCATCGGGGGCGGGAGTGTCGTTGGTGGTTGTGGTGGTGTTGTTGCCGGCGGCCCAGGTGTCGCTTGTGAAGGTGGTCAGTGCCACGACATTGTTGCCCGAGAGCGTGGCCCAACTGGAGCCGCTGGCCGTGGCCCAGCCGCCGATGATGCCTCCCACAAGCGGCGGAGCCGAGCCGAATGCGATGCTGCCGGTCGTGGGAAGTGAGAAGTGGATGGTGCCACCGACGCTGCGGGCGATCGTGCCGCTGGCGATCGTCAGGTTCGTCGTGCCGGTTCCGCTGGAGACTGCTTGGACCGACGAAGCGCCCGCGTCGACGGCCAAGCTAGCGACGGTTTGACTCGTCGTGGCAGACGAGGCGCCGTTGACCGAGAACGAGCCGCCGCCGAGCACCAAGGACGAGGCGCCGGCAATGATGTTCGTGGCCGGTGCGCCGACGGCTGTGAAATCCAGTTCGAGCGTTCCGCCATTGACGGTCGTCCCGCCGCTGTAGGTATTCGCCCCGGTAAGGGCCCAGGCGCCTTTGCCGGATTTCACCAGCGACGTGATGTTTGCACCGGCGCCGGGATTGCCGATGCTCGGAGCAAACACGTTTTCATCCGTGCTGGAACCGGTGAGCGTGAGCGTGGCGGGCGCGTTGCTTGACGCGAAGGCGACTGCGTTGGCGCTGCCCGTGCCGTTGCCGGTCCAGGTGATCGAGTCGCCGCTCGCGCCCGAGGCATCGAGCGTCGCCCCAGCAGCCCCGATCGTAAACAGGCGGTCGGTGGAAGTGGCTGCGGCGGGGGTGGCTTGATTCGAATATTGCAGCGAGCCGCCGTTAATGACCAGGTTTGTGGCAGCGTTGGTCGATTGGCCGATGCCGCTGGGGCTGCCGCCATTGGCCATGGTGGTGACGCTGAGAATGCCCCCGGAAATCGTCGTGCTGCCGGTGTATGTGTTGAGATCGCTGAGTGTCAATTGTGCGGCGGCCGATTTTCCCGCGAAGACGATGCTTCCCGTGCCGGTGATGGTCGAGGTGCTGCCGGGCTGGAACGCTCCGTCGCTGGAATTGCTACCGTAATCAGCATTGCCCGAGGTGCTGGTTTCATTGATCGTCAGTACGGTCGGCACGACCGAGTTGCCGACCGTGGTGTTGTTGAGTTGGATGATTTGCGTAACGGGCAGCGAACCGCCGCCGTACGTGCTCGTGAGATTGCCGATCTGCTGGCTAGAATTGAGCACCAGGGTGGTATCGTGAGTGGTCGTTTGCCCCATCGTCAAACTTCCGGTGCCGATCGACGAGAGGTATCCGACATTCAACTCGCCCCCTTTCAATGTCGTGCCGCCGGTGAGGTTATTCGAAGTACTGTTGAAGTTGACAATCGAGTCGAGGACCCCGAGATCCGAACCACTTTCTTGGGCTTGAAGGTCGAGATTCGCGGAGCCGATGAGCGGACCGCTGAACGTCAGAATCGTGTTTTGCGTCGAACTGCCGTCCTGCAAAACGATCTCCACGTGGCCGGCCAACTCAGGATTCGGCGAACTTGCCAACGCGACGGTGACGCTCGAATTGAACGTAACGACCGATTTGCCGGCAATGTTCAGCACACCCTGCGCCGTGCCGGTCGTGTTGTCCGGCCCGCTGCCGTACAACGTAATGGTTTGCGTGCCCGAGGAAGGCCCGTACGTGCCCGTGGCGGGGGTTATCTGCAACTGGCTGCCTGGGTTGACGGTGATATTGCCGGTCGTTATCGCCAACTGGGCATTGGAAACCTTTTGAACGGCAACGACCACGATTTGCCCATTCGTGTCGTTCGGATCGCCGATCGTCCAACTGCCGGTCATCGTCGGCGAGCTACCACCGACGACGCCGTTGAACTGCACGCCCGTGCCGGGAAGAACGTTCTGAGCGTTGTTTCCTTGGCCGAGGAACGTGAGCGAATCGCCGTTGTCGGTGACGGCGCCGAAAGTGAGCCCAGTGGAGTAGCCGCTGGTTCCGCCGCCGGCGACGGTTTGAAGCGTCACTCCACCGGGAGCGGTGGCGAATGTCGTGTTGCCCAAGGTAACCGTGGACGAGCCCGCCAGAGCCGTGCCGCTGCCGGCAATGGTAATCGTCGCGGAGTCGTTGACGGGATTGACCATGGTGATGCTGTTGAGCGTCGGATCGAGCGGGCCGGCGCCCGAGAGACCGCCGGTATTGAAAAGCGAGAGCGTTACACTACCGTTGAGCGTCAATTTCGGTGGCGTAATGCTGGCGGTTGAAACCGTGCCGGCGGCGATCGTCAGGTTCGTGTTGTTGCCCATCGAGATCGAGTTGCCGCCCAAAAACCCGCTGGGGTTGGAATTCGGGTCGGATTCATCCCCGACGAGCAACTCTCCCGAATTGATCGCCAAGGCGCCTGAGCCGGTCCAACCGTTGCTCTTGATCTGCAGGGTGCCGGCGCCATTCATGGCTAAGGTCGAAGATGGCTGGAGATTGGCGCCTGCGGTGAAGATATTTGTGCTGCCCGCGCCGCCGTCGATGATCGTTCCGCCGTTGGCGGTCACGTTGACATAGCCGCCGATCGTGATGCCGTTCGAGGCGGTGGTTTGCAGCGTTCCGCCATCGAAGGTGATGCCGGCGCTACTGCCTCCGAAATTGCTATTGCCGGCGATGGCCAGCGTCATTGCCTTGCCGATCGTGGTGCCGCCTGTGTACGAATTCATCCCGTTGAGCATGATCGTTTGCGGCACCGAGGGGCTGCTGCTGTTCTGGATGCTCACGGAGCCGCTACCGCTGATGGTTCCGTTGTACGACCCGCCGCTGATACTGTTTTGATCGAAAATCAGGGTGCCGTAGTTGGCGATCGAGGCGGCATTCACGCTGGTGCTTCCGCCGCGGATGGTGCCGGCGTAAACGGTTAGCTGGCTGGATGCGCCAAACGTGTTGTTGCCGCCCGACAAGATGAGCGTGCCGGCGCCGTATTTATCGAGCGGTGAGACGATCCCCGCGCCAATTGTCGCCGTGCTTGTGGCGCTCGTGACCTGGACTCGGAGGAAGGAGTCGGCGGCCGCGTCGCTCAGGGTGTAGTTGTTTGCGCCGCCGGAAATCGTGTAACCGGTAGCGTCGAACTGCAATAGGGGCGTCGACGTGTTGGCGCCCAACGTGACGGTGCCGCCGGTGGTGCCACCGGCAGTGCCGCCGGCGAATTCGGCGATGTCGGCGGAATTCCAATTCTGGCCGCTCCAACTCGTGTCGCCCGAGGCGCCGGCGGCCTGCCATGTTCCCGCGCCGCCAACCCAGGTTAGGGAATTTGGTTGGGAGCTTGGCGTGTAATTCAAGAGAAGATTGTTTCCGGATGCAGTGACATTGAACGTGCCGAACAGATTTGCACCCGTGAACGCATTGAAAAGGCTTGACAATGACCGACCAAGCGGGAGCAAGGGGGTGTTCGGCGCAGTGGTCGCGGATACGAGTTGAAAGGATTGCGGCGAGACGCCGTTGAAATTCGGGTCCAAAATCGACACATCGATGTTGATCGGCGTCGTGGTGGCGCTCGAGTCGACGCTAACCGCGCCGGCGGCAGCGATCGTGTCGTAACCGCTGCCGGCGGTTCCAGCGGCGTTCGTGACTTTCCAATCGATCGAGCTGCCGCCATCGAGCGTCAGGCTCCCGACGCGCAGCGTTCCGGCGGTGCCGCTGATGCCCGGCGCGATTGTGCCGGAGGCATTGACGCCGACCGAGTTGGAGAGCGTCAGATTGCCGGCGAGCGTGCCGCCGGAATTGACCATGACCGGGCCGCCGATGGTGCCGGCGCCGTTCAGCATGCCGCCGGTGATCGTTACCGCGCTGCCGGCGGCAAGCGAACCGGTCGAAGCGATGGCCAACGTGCCGCTATTGACGGTGGTCGGACCGGTGTAGGTGTTGATGCCGGCAAGCGTTTGCGTGCCCGCCCCCGCCTTCGTGAGCCCGAGCTGATCGCCCGGCCCATCTTGCAAAACGCCGTAGAAGGTCGTGTTCGGGGCCGTGATCGCGTTGAGCGTGGTGCTGCTGCCGATCGTGAGGATCGTGGCGCCGCCGGTCAACTGGTTCGCTTGGCTCGTGGTCACGATTCCTGCGCTGCCGACGCTGGCCAGCGAGTTGATCGTGTTGCTAAAGCCGCCCAAATCCAAATTGGCTTCGACGATGAAGTTCGAATTCGGACTGAGAGCGGTGAAAGAGCCGGCTTCGAGCGTGCTCGTCTGGTCGACGTTCGTGTCGCCGGTGTAGGTACACGATGCGCCGTTCAGCGGGCTGCCGAGAATCGTCGTTCCCGGGCCGGTGCGAGTCAGGCCCAGGCGATTGGTCGCCGAAGGATAGGGTGACGTGAGACCCGTGTTCGTGATGCCGATCGGGCCGATGTACGTATCCACCGTCGAGCCGGTGATCGTCAGGATCGGGGTCGTGCCCGGCTTGCTGTTGGTGATGCCGTTGATCACCGCGGTTGGGTCGAGATTGGATTGGAGGGAGGTGATCGTTTGGCTGAAGCCGTTGAGATCCACCGCACCGATCGAATTCGTTTGCAATTGCCCACCGACGGAATTGCCGAACACCAGCGTGGTGGTGGCGGGCAAAGCGTTCGCGACGCCCATCTCAAGAATGCCTGCCGTCGAGCTATTGACGATCGTCTCCCCGGAGTAGGTCATGTGGTTGCTGAACTCGGTGATGCCCGCGCCGCCGGAGCCGGGAGCAAGATCGTTTCCGATCAGGATGCTGCCGACGCCGGTTCCAGTGCCGTTGGACAATGGGTCGGAAATCACGCCGGTATAGATGATCGAAGTGATTCCCGACGTGGCCTTGGTCCCGCCGATGGCGGTTTCGAAAATGCCGCCGTTCAGGGTTCCACCCGTCAGATTGCCGTGGTTCAGCATCATGTTGTTGGCAATTGTCAGCGTGAAAGCCGGCTGGCTTCCTTGGTCGGTGATGATGGCGCCGTTGGCATCGACGTAGATCGGCCCGGCCCCGGCCCCGGTGCCACTCGCGCCGGCGGTGTTTAAATTCAATCGCGTCGTTCCAGTCGCCGTCAGGCTGGTGGAATTGAACGTGGCGGACGCGGCACTTTCGATTTCGATTCCACCGGGGAACTCATTCGAGGAACTCGAACCGCTTGTCACGTTTGGCACGCTGAACGACAGGGCCGATTGGGTGCCCAATCCGTCGTTATTCATGAATACGAGCGGCGAGCCGGTCGGCCCGATCACGGTCGAGGTGATGATGCTGATATCCTTGTACGACGAATTGGGCGACTCGCCGGTGCTGATCATGGCGTTGCCGCTGCCCTCGGGCGCGGTAAATGTGATCGTCGAACCGGCGGCCGCGGGGCTCACCGTCGTCGTATTGGCCGCGCCGGAAGTGAATGTCAGCGTGCTCAGCGCCGTAGACGGAAGCGCAATCCCGAACGCGGGACTCTTATTCGCGTTGTCGACGATATCCAGGCTTCCGGAATCGATCGTCAGCGCGCCGGTCAGATTCAATTGCATGGCCACCGATGAGGCGGTGCCGCCGGATAAATTCTTGATCACGAGCGGAACCGTAGCCGAGGTGGACGACAGGTTGGCGCTAATCGTGCTCGTGATTGAGGTGTTGACCGTCCCTCCGCCAAGATTGATTTCCGGCGCCGAGCCGCCGAGGTCGATTTGATCGCTGCTTGGAGCGGCAATGGTATAGCCGGTTGAATCGAAATCGATGCCGCCCGGATCGACAACCGACGAGCCCAACGTGACGGCGCCGGCGGCGCCGCCATTAAAAATCGCGACGTTGTTGTCGCTGCCATCGGACCAATCCACGAGCGGAGTGGAATTCGAGTTCGGTGAGTTCCAATCCGCAATGCTGCCGCTGGGACCGCCATCCCACCATGTGCCCGCGGCATTATTCCAGTAATAGTTCGATTGCGCCGAAGCCGTCTTCCCCACGATGCCAAAGCAGCCAACAGTAATGATCAACAACAACAATCCGCTGCCGGTTCTTCGCCAAACTGCCATCATGAGCAAACTCCGGGGTCAACGGTTCAATTCAAAAACGGCCGATCCTTGCCGATCACGGACGAGCGCATCCCTTGGCGCTTCCTCTCGATGCCTAGCACGGCGATTCGCTCTGCTGCCAAATCTTTGTCGCCGCTCGTTGTAGACCATGACAGTTAGCGTTTCATAAGCGGCTGACGAAACGATCGCGAGGTTTCCGTTAGGATTCGATTGCATCGGGCGCTTTTATCTGTCGAACGGGCCGGGTGCCGCGCCCACTGCCTTGCGCCCGCCATCGAGCCCTGAAGGGCCCGATCCACAATTCGGGGCGCCTGATGAATGGCCCGATCAGGGCCGACGCGTCGTGCGGGCGGTTGACCAAGGCCTCCGCCGCTTGCGCGGCTTCGGCCTGGGCTGGCAGAATCGGCCTTTCAGGCCGAGGCGAGGCCGGAATGATCAGGAGCCCGCAGCGCTAGCCAGGGGAGTATTGTCCAGATTCCCCGACTAGCCCGGAGCATTCATGGCGCCAGGAATTCGCCACAAGCTGCGAAATCGTAGCCCGAAGCGTTAGCGAGGATAGGTCTCGGTGCCCCCCTCGCTTACGCTTCGGGCTAGTGTGGCGGCATGAATAATCCGGGCTAGCGCTGCGGGCTCCTGCTGCGAACAGCGGGTTGCCATACTGGCTGCGTTGCGCCGCGCCGTGGGCGTGAAGCCCGAGAAAGCCGCCCGAGAAGGCGGCTCTAGAAGTTTTATTGTCGCGAGGCGATCTTCGCTGCGGCGATCACGTGGTCGGCGATCTGTTGCACGCCCGCCCCATGCTTGACTTGGGCGAAAATCGTCGGTCCGTCGCCGCGCATGGCCCGACTATCGCGCTGCATGACCGACAGATCGGCCCCGACCGCTTCGGCAAGATCGGTCTTATTGATCACGAGCAGATCCGATTGCGTGATGCCGGGGCCCCCTTTGCGTGGAATCTTGTCGCCTCCGGCCACGTCGATCACATAGATCGTGTAGTCGGCCAGCTCGCGACTGAAATCGGCTGCCAGATTGTCGCCGCCCGATTCAAGAATCAGCAGTTCCGGATGAAATCGCTCCTGGAGTTGTTCGAGGGCGACGAGATTCATCGTGATGTCCTCGCGAATCGCGGCGTGCGGGCAGCCCCCCGTTTCCACCGCCGAAATGCGCTCGGCCGGCAGCGCTTGATGGCGGGTCAGGAATTCGCCGTCTTCGCGCGTGAAAATGTCGTTGGTCACGATAGCCAGGGAATGCTTATCGCGCAGCGTACGGCACAAGGCCAGCACGAGCGCCGTCTTGCCGCTTCCCACCGGCCCGCCAATCCCCACCGTAAACGCGCGGCGGGCGAAATCGCGGTCGCCTCGAATCCCCGGCCGCTGATGAAACCAACCGGGATGCTCCATGCGCTCATGCGTGTGGCCGTGAGCAGGGGCGTTAGGGGCGAGGGACGCGTCGTGTACGTGGGTGTGGGTGTGGGAATCGTGCGAATGCTCGTGCGGATGCGAATGCGATCCATGCTCGTGCGAATGACCGTGCTCGTGCGAATGACCGTGGCCATGATGTTCGTGCTCGTGAGGCTCGTGCTCGTGGGGCGTCATCGGCGGCTACTCCGGCATAGGAAAATTGTCGCGTGGCTCAACTTTGAAACAGCCTAGAGTATATCCGATCGTGCATGATTTGCAGGACCTCCAGGGCGGGCGCCGTCTGGGCGGCATCTTCGGCACGCAGATGGCTTCGCCGGACTGCAACGTCTTCGACGTATCTCCCTAACCGAAACTGAATCGCCTGGGCTTCCAACGGCCCGACGATATTCAACCGCACGGCGCTCGATAGCAGCCCGCGGGCATTGATATAGAGAAACAACCGGACGGCTAGTTCCACGTCGATGGCCAACGCCGCGGTCATCGCGCCGAAGAGCGGGGCAAGATGTCCCTCGAATGCCCGGCTGCGCAATTGCCGGCCGATTTCGGCCAAGTCAGGCAACCCGAATGCCCGTTCGGCAGCGACCACGAGTGCCCGGCCTTGCGCGAGGCTGGCGCGGTTGGCCACCTGGTTGCTCAGCATGGCGTGGCACAACCGATCGAGTTCCACGAGGCGCGACGGTTCGAGGCAAGCGGTTCGCACCAGCGGGGCCATGCTTTCCGCCGTTTGCACGAGTTGGGCTTCGATAAATTCGCGCAGGCGGCCGGCGTCGGCCACTTGGCCGCATCGCCATGCCGCTTCCACTCCACCGGAATGGGCGAACCCGCCCGACGGAAATGTTGCGTCAGCGAGCTGCCAAACGAGCCAATCGCTAGCGTGCATCAGGCGGAATTTTCGGGGCGGTATTAACTATTCGTGGCCGGAAGACTTTTTTTTCTGAAGCCCGGCCGCGGTGCCCGGCGAAGCCCCACCGCGAAGCCCCGGGGCACTATCCGAACTCTCCCCCATCGGGATGCGGTGTGAGCCATTGTGTATAATGCGAGAGCGTTCTACCAGGAGCAGCCATGGCAATGTCGAAGGATTTCGAGCGGGCGCTGCCGACGGTGCAGTTCCGTCTGCGGACGATGTTGTTGGCCGTGACGGCCTGCGGGGCTTGCCTGGCCATGATGCACGTGATTGGGCCCGTTTGGTCGGCGATTCTGTGCATCTTGCTTTTGCTGGCCGCGGGGCATGTCGTCGGCAACGTGCTGGGCAATCGGCTCCGCGACGAAGCCACGGCGGCCGCATCGCAAAACGTCGGAGGGCGGCCTGTGTGTTCGGCCGTCGCCATTCGGCCAAAGCCGGCCAAAAAGCTTGCGGTGCGGGCTCCGCTCGGAAGATGGATTTCAGTGCTGACATTGATCGGGGCCGTCGGCGGGGGCACGCTCGGCGAAGTGTTGTTTTCCGGCCATGCGATGCATGCCGCTTTGATTGTCGGCTCGGTGTCGGCGGCCGTGATCGGAGGATTTGCGGCCTTCTTGGCCGGCAGTTTCTTCAGCGTTGGCCTGTCCGCGGCGTGGCAAGCCCACTGCGACAAACCGGCCGTCCCCCCGATCCAGGATCTCGCGGCGCCACAGGCCCCGGCGCGGTCGATTTCGGTGCGGTAGATCGCGGTGCGGTAGATTTCGGTCGAAACGTCGGGCGCCGCTTCCCGGCTAGCTCGTAGCACCGGCGGTGCGCCGCGCCTATAATTGTTGCGGTATCTGTGTCCGGCCGTCGGGGAACGCGAAATGGACGACGCCTACGATCCGCTGTATCTGAAAGGAATCGAGCATTTCAACGTGTGCGATTTCTACGAAAGCCACGAAATCTGGGAAGAGCTTTGGACTGAATATCGCGGACCATCGCGGAAGTTTTATCAGGGGCTGATCCAAGCGGCCGTGGCCCTGTATCATTTCGGAAATGGAAACATTCGGGGCGCCAAGAAATTGTACGCGAGCACGCGGGGATATTTGGAGCCGTATCGGCCAATGCACTTGGGCCTCGATGTGAACCAGTTTTTGAGCCAGTTCGAGAATTGTTTTGCGGAAGTGGCGGTTACGACCGAAGAATTTCCGCAGATCGATATCAACGCGGAATTGATCCCGGAAATCCACCTCGATCCGCCGGCCACGGCGGAAAATTTGGAATAGGTGCGACCGATCCCCTTTCGGAAGCCGACGGCCAAGACGAATTGCGGTGTGCCACCCGGCAATGCCCGGTCGGCGACGTTTGCTATCGGAGCGTTCATGGAGTTGCCCGAGGATTTATCGTTTTCGCCGGAACAGTTTTCGGGCAAGGCGCGGCTCTTCCCTTTGCCGAATCTGGTGGTGTTTCCGCATGTCATGCAGCCGCTGCATATTTTCGAGCCGCGCTATCGGGCGATGCTCGAGGAAGCGCTGACCGACGACGGCTTGATCGGCATGGTCCTTCTGGCGCCCGGCTGGGAAGCGAACTACGAAGGGCGGCCGGAACTGCGGCCGGTGGGCTGCTTGTGCCGAGTGGCGACGCATCACCGCACGACCGAGGGTTCGTACAACGTGTTGGTGCTCGGCTTGCGGCGGCTCAAGATCGTGCGCGAATTGCCCCCCAAGAAATCCTTCCGCGAGGCTGAAGTCGAGTTGTGCGAAGATGTCTATTCCGAATCCGGAGCTGCCGCTCGCGGGCGATTGCAGCTCCGGCTGCTGGAGGCGTTCAAGCGCGTGCTGCCGAAGATTCCCGAGGCGCAAGAGCAAATGGACCAGTTGCTGGGGGGCCAGACTCCATTGGGAATGCTCACCGATATCATCGCCTACACGCTCGAAATCGACTTGCAATTCAAGGAGCGGATGCTGGCCGAGACGTGCGTCGACCGCCGGGCGCAGCAATTGTTGGAATTCTTGGGCCGGGTCCGGCGGCTGACGTTTCCGCCCGAGTTTAGCTTGAACTGACCGCACTCGCACCGCACGGCGATCGACCGGAAAAATAAGTCTCTGCCGCAAACCTCTCCCCTTGCGGCAAAAGGCCGGATGAGGGGTTTCAAGATAAATCGGAAGTTGCTTTTTGGGCGAACTTAAGCAGAGTCACGATATTGCAACATGATGAATCCAATCTCAACGGAATCTTGCGCCGGCAGCTTGGCGGCCGAAATCGACGGCCAGAACAACGCGGCAATGCCGGGGGTCGATCTGCCGCGCATCGAAAAAGCGGTGCGCGAAATTCTCGCGGCGGTCGGCGAGGATCCGGATCGCGAGGGCCTGCTGGAAACGCCGGCCCGAGTCGCGCGCATGTATGCCGAACTGCTGGCCGGATTGCGAGAAGATCCGCGGCAACACTTGAAAAAATTCTTCCACGAGAAATACGACGAAATCGTTCTCGTTCGCGATATCGGCTTCAACAGCCTTTGCGAGCACCATTTGCTCCCCTTCATCGGTCATGCCCATATCGGCTATTTGCCCAATGGCCGCGTGATCGGCTTGAGCAAGCTCGCCCGGGTGGTGGAGGTGGTGGCGCGCCGGCCGCAGGTTCAGGAGCGGATGACCGAAACAATCGCCGATCTCTTGGTCGAAGAGCTCGATGCCAAAGGCGTAGCGGTCGTGATCGAGGCCAGCCACTCCTGCATGACCGTTCGCGGCGTGCGCAAGCCGGGCAGCGTCTGTGTTACCTCGGCGATGAAAGGCATTTTCCGGGCAAATCTTTCCAGCCGCTCCGAAGTGATGACGCTGATCTACGGCAACCGGCGGTAAATGACGAATTTCGAATGACGAATGACGAATGACGAAGCGATTGCAAAGCCGCGCTGCCGTTGGCCATTAGACATTCGTTATTAGGCATCCGCCATTCTTTGGTCATTCCTTCCTCATTGGTGCTTCGTCATTCGTCGTTTCCAAATGCTAGACTTGTAGACCATGCAAGTCGTTTTGTTCGAAGACGATCGGGTCGATCAGTTGGCGCCGCTCACGATGGGCCGGCCGGCCTATGCCATCGGCTGCGCCGGCTATCGGCTCATCGAATTGGTCGAATCGTTGGGCCCGGTGCACGTGATCGTGCGCGATTATCTGCGCGATTTGGAAATGGCCGATGGCCGCCGCGTCCTCGTTGCCGGTGAACCTGCATCCGGCAGTCAAGCGGCCGATGCGGCGATTATCGCCGTCAACGCCCGGCTCGCGCCCGGCGTGGCGAATTGCGATCTCTTGCGTCGGCTCGCGAATGCGGATCGCTCGGCGATCGCGGTTGCCGGCGAAAGCGTTGCCGCGGCATTCATCAAGCATCCGCCGCGGCATCTTTTCGCCGCGAGTGCCGTTGAGTTTTCCGCAGCAATTCGCCGCCTGGAATTGCCGGCCGTCGCGGCCGACTTGCGCTTGCTGGAATATCCGCACGATGTGATCCGCGAACATCAACGATCGCTGAGGGAAAACCTCGAATTCCGCATCCGAGACGGTTTTCGCCAGCATTCCGACGGCCTGTTCGTCGCCGAAGGCGTTACGATCGGCGAGCATCTGGTGACCAACACGCAAGCCGGGCCGATCGTGCTCGACGCCGGCGCTTCGCTCGGGCCGTTTTGCTACTTGAGCGGGCCGGCGTATGTCGGCCCCGGCGCGCGGCTGATCGAGATGGCCGTGCTCAAAGACGGCGTGGCCATCGGCGCGCGGGCCAAGATCGGCGGCGAGATCGAAACCTCGATCGTCGAACCGTTGAGCAACAAGCAGCATCACGGATTCTTGGGGCACAGCTACGTCGGCAGTTGGGTGAATCTCGGCGCCGGCACTTCGAACAGCGACCTGAAAAACACCTACGGCTCGGTGACGATGGACTACGGTGGCCGCCGCGTGCCGAGCGGCATGCAGCTTGTCGGCTGCTTTATCGGCGACTATGCCAAGACGGCCGTCAACACCGGCATCTTCACGGGCAAGGCGATCGGCGTGTGCAGCATGGCCTATGGGTTCGTGACGACGAATGTGCCCGGCTTCACCAATTATGCCCGATCGATGGGGCAGGTGACGGAGATCGGCCTCGACGTGGCCGTGGCCACCCAAGCCCGGATGTTCGCCCGCCGCGGCATCGAACAGCGCGTGTGCGACGTCGATTTGCTCCGTTCGCTTTTCGAACTGACGCGCCCCGAGCGAGCGAATTTCGGCACGCCCCTGCCGCCGGAGCCCTTGTCGCTGTAGCAACCAGCCGGCTTTCGGTGGTGATGCGCGAAATACAACCGCTCGCTCGCGCGAAAACTCCGCAAATCCGGCATGGGCATTCTCGTGTGCAGCCCCGGATCATCCGCGCGGCTGAAGCGGCGGCGCCAGCGGCGCCGTTCCGTTGATTGCTTCACTGGCGGCCGACGGCTAAACTACTGGGGCCCATCGAACTTCGTCTCCGATCGATCGACACCGTTCGATCCGATTGCTGGCCATCATGACTGCAGGATCGTTTGGATGCCCACTTCGAAGGTTTCTCGGCGGAAAGTTTTGGGATACGCGGCAAGCGGCGTAGCCCTGCCTTATCTCATCCCCTCCGGTGTGCTCGCGTCGCCCGGAAAGCCGGGGGCCAACGACCGCGTTGTCATCGGCTTTATCGGCACGGGGCACCGCGCTAATCAACTGATGGACCAAGTGCCGGCGGGGGGCAAGATCGTGGCGATCGCCGATTGTTTTCTCAAACGTGCGCAGGAGACCGTCGCGGCGAAAAAGACCGATTGGAAAATCTATCAAGATTATCGCAAGATGCTCGACGAGCAACAGCTCGATGCCGTGATGATCGCCACGCCGGACCATGTGCGCACGCGCATCGCCATCCACGCCTGCCAGGCCGGCAAAGACGTCTATGCGGAAAAACCGCTCACGGCCTACATCGGCGAAGGCCGGGCATTGGTCAACGCGGCGCGAAAATACAACCGTGTCTTCCAGGTCGGCAGCCAGCAACGCACGATGGAGGTCAACCGCGTTGCCTGCGAATTCGTCCGCAACGGCGGACTCGGCAAAATCCAGAAAGTGCTCGGCATCAACTACACCGGCCCGCAACGCTACAGCGGCCTTCCGCGAGAGCAAGTTCCGGCCGGCGACGATTGGGACGTATGGTGCGGACCGACCGAACTCCGCCCTTTCAATTCGCAACTCCAATTCAGTTGGATGCGCTGGCGCGATTACTCGGGCGGCGAGATGACCAATTGGGGCGCCCACGGGCTCGACCAAATCCAATGGGCGCTGGGCGCCAGTGAAACCGGGCCGGTGGAAATCTGGCCGGTCTCGCCGGGCCCGAACGGCAAAGTTTCCTTGAAATATGCCAGCGGAGTGGTCGTATCTTTGGAGCTCGACAAGGGCCCTCAGGGCGGCGGCATCTTCATCGGCGAGCGCGGCAAGATCGAAATCAACCGCAATAAGTTCACGACCAATCCTCCCGGCTTGATCAAGGATGCGCCCACCGCCGCAAAGGCCGAGGCTTGGGAAGGGCCTGGCTGGATCGCCAAGCCGCACATTCAGAATTGGCTCGATTGCATCCGGAGCCGCGAAAAGCCCAATGCCGATGTCGAAATCGGACACCGTTCGATCAGCGTTTCGCATCTGGCCAACATCGCCCGTGAAATCGGTCGCAAGCTCCGCTGGAATCCAGACAAGGAACGGTTCGTCGACGATCCAGAAGCCGACAAATACTTGAATCGACCGCGGCGCAAGGGCTATGAACTGCCCGAAGCCTGATTGTCCAGTGTTGATGGTGCAACGCACAGCCGATCGGCAAGAGAACGGAATTCACGAGGACCTGCGATGAGCGGACGAGAAGGCGGGTTCACGCTCGTCGAACTTTTGGTGGTGATCACGATCATCGGAATTCTCGTTGGATTGCTGCTGCCAGCGGTGGAATCGGCACGCGACCAAGGGCGGCTGGTCCAGTGCCAGAATCACGTCAAGCAATTGGCGCTCGGGATGCTTTCGCACGAGGCGTCGAAAGGATTCCTGCCGACCGCAGGCTGGGGCTATATATGGACCGGCGATCCCGATCTCGGAACCGGATTGCAGCAGCCAGGCGGTTGGGCTTATTGCATTCTGCCCTATATCGATCAGGCGGCGCTAGCACAAATCGGCGCCGGGCTCGCATCCGGTAGCAACACTTCGCCCAAGGCCCTCGCCCTGCAGCAGCTTGTCGCCACACCGCTCGAAACCTTTTACTGCCCGGATCGCCGGCCTGTCGGGCTCTATACCTTCGGCAGCGGGTCGGGCCAAGTAAACTGTGCGAATCCTTCTCAGGTCATCCGGATCGATTATGCAGCCAACGGCGGCGACAGCAATCTTGTCGACGCAACCCAATCCCGACAGCCATCGAGCTACGCTCAAGGCGAGCAAGTTTCGTTCTGGGCCGGCTGCCCGCAGAATACCGGCGTGTGCTTGCAACATGCCGAACTGCACTTGGCCGCGATCACCGACGGACTCAGCAACACCTATCTGCTCGGCGAAAAGTATCTCAATCCAGACAGTTACACTTCGGGCACCGACAACGGCGACAACGAAAATGCTTACACCGGGCTGAATTGGGATCAGACGCGCACGACGGCGACCGGCCCCAACGGAAGTTCTTACAACTACCAACCGCCGCAACAAGACACCCCCGGCAACGGAAATTACTGGTGCTTCGGCAGTGCTCATCGCGGCGTGTTCGTAATGGCGATTTGCGACGGCTCAGTTCGAAAGTTCAGTTTCACGATCGATCCCGAAGTGCATCGCCGCCTCGGAAACCGCGCCGACGGCCTGCCGGTCACAACGCCCAGCCTCTAAATCGCTAGCTTGGCCGCTTGTGCCACTGGCTCTGCTGGTATTTTAGTGGATTTGGCCGCAACCAAAACTCACTCGCTAAAACACCGGCGGCTATACGATAAAAACACCTTCGTCGATCCCTACAAACAATTCGTGTGTTCGTGGCACAGAGCCACCGTGCGGCGGGACCGCGACCAACGTAGCAGGCACACTCCGTGTGCCGTCTGCGCTGCTCTGTGCGCAATCCGCCGCGATGCGCCGACGGCACAAGGCGTGTGCCTGCTACGATCGACGTCGTGCCGCGTTTCGAACAACCCTCCCGAAATATAGAGCCCGATCCTATGCTTCCGAATCGATTGCGTGTCGCCCTTCGCCTGATATTCGGCAGTTGCGTTGTGTGGGCGTGCCTTGCTGCGACGATTGCGCTCGCGGCCGACCCTGATGTCTTGGATGCAATCAAGCCGGGCGAGTGGTATGAGGTGCCGAATTCACATCTCGACGCGGTTGCTCCGAGCGACAAGGAATTTCCTTGGCTTAGAGGCAATGTCGGGGGCGTGATCGATTGCTGGGCGGGCGGGGCGTTCGACACGCAACGCGATCGGCTGTATATCGGGCCAGGGGGAGGTCATGCGGGCTACAACGGAAACGAAGTGTATGCTTTCGAACTGCACGATCTGCGGTGGCATCGGCTGACCGATCCCGACCCGGTGATTCCCGGCACCGAGTACACCGACCTTGAAAAATCTCCCTTCGCGATGCACACCTACGACGCCGTGGAATATCTGCCGCCGCCGGTGGATCGCTATGTCGTTATCGGAGGCTGGGGCACGCCGCGGGCCTACGCGCTCGATCCCGATCATCCCAAGCATTGGGAGGTTTATCCCGACCATCGGACGGGCCGCACAGGCGACTATTGCGCCTATGACCCCGTGAAGCAGCTTCTTTGGCTGAACACACCAATCACCAGCGGCAAGCTGAGCCAATGGAATCCGTTTTCGCACCAGTGGACGTTGCGTCTCCATGATTCGCCCGAACCCAGCTACTACGAAACGGCGGACATCGATTTCCGCCGGCATCTGCTCGTCGCATGCGGCCGCGGCAAATCGAAGATAACGCAGCTCAAGGATGTGCCTGCCGTGATGGAGTGCCGCACGGTCGAAACCAGCGGAGATCGCACGGCCGAGAAAATGGCGAGTCCCGGATTCTGCTACGTTCCGGCGCTCGACAAGTTCGTGGCATGGGCCGGCGGAGCGGATGTCTACACGCTCGATATCGACACCTTGCACTGGACCAGGCACGCCCCGGCGCCGACCAACCGGGTTTCGCCCGGACCGCAGCAGCAGTGGGGCACCTTCGGACGATTTCGCTACATTCCGTCGAGAAATCTGTTCATCGTCTGTAGCGGCGTGAAGCAGAACGTATTTCTTTACCGGCTCACCGCCGAGCGGCCAAATCCAATCGTGAGCGTCGTGGCGCGGGCCAGCCGAAAATCGATCGAACGGAGCATTCCAGCGACCCCGCTGGTCGTCGAAGCTGTCTATGCCGATGGAAGGCATGTCGACGTCACTCGCGATGCCAACTACCAATCTCTCGATCCGAACGTCGCCTCGGTCGAGCCGCGCGGCGGCGGGATTGTCGTCGGCCGCTCGCTCGGCACGACACAAATCCGTGCGACGTACTGCGATCCAGCTTACAAGCGTGGCTTTTCCAGCGGAGCGGAAATTGGGGTCGACAAGGTGTCGCCCGCGCCGACATTGCAATCGCTAAAATGCGACGCCGCCCGGCTAACGATGGTTCCGGGCGAGTCGTTTCAACTCCTGGCTGCCGGCCGCTACTCGCGCGCCAGCGATCATTTCAAGCAAGATGAAACGGCCGCCGCGACTTGGTCGAGCGATTCGCCGGAAGTTGTTTCGGTCGCGCGCGGGCTGGTGCGCGCGATCAAGTCCGGCGCTACGGTCGACGTGCGAGTCGCGCTCGATCGCAGGTCGGCAGTAGTGAAAGTCGATGTTACCGATAAGCCACAGATTCGGCGGATCAGTTTCCAGGTAAAAGAGACTCCGGTTCGACCGGGTTGGCTTGCCGAAACCGGCCAGAAATTCAGCGACCATCGCGGGTATGGCTGGCTCGACAATCATGATATTTCGGCGCGCGACGACCGTGCGAGCGCCCACCATCCGATGCTGATGCACTTCAACACCGTGCTTGAGAAGGCCTACAAGGTGAGAGTGCCGCGTGGCGACTACACGGTTCGCATCGCGATGGGCGACGCCGACTACGGCAAAGTGCCCTTCGAAGGTTGGACCGCGCTTGGCGATCGGCGGCTGATCTATTACGAGGGGCGCGATAATTCGATCGCCACGCGGCGCGTGTCGGCCGGCGACGATGGGCTCGTTTTTACCGTCAATGGCCCGATCAACTATCTGATCGTCGTGCCGCTCGGCATCGACATCGAAAAACATGCCGACGATGGCCCCGAGCCTCGCTAGTCTTCGAGGATTGTCGAAAACGCTTTGTTCCGTCGATTCGGAAGGCTTCCATGCTCCTTTCTACGCGGCTGCAGCATCCTCAGAAGCCTCATCCAATTTGCGCAGCGAATCGTAGATCGGCGGGTTGCCGAGTAGTTCGGGAACGCAATAAGCCGTCACCGAGGCGGCCATCATTGGCAAAATCAGCGTCCAAGAGCCCGTCATTTCCAACAGCAGCACGACGCCGGTGAGTGGGGAGCGCACGATCGCCGTGAAGCAGGCAGCCATGGCAACAATCGCATAGGGGGCCGGCAAGACGGAGGCATGCGTGACTGCGGCAGTGCCGGTGGCGAAGAGATTTCCCAGCACCGCCCCGAGGGCCAACAGCGGCGCAAAGATTCCGCCCGGCGCGCCGCAGCCGTAGGAGGCCATCGTCAGTAAAAATCGCAACAGCAATAATGCGATGGCCGTTCGGCAGACAAACGCTCCGACAATCGCATGCTGCGCCAGTTCCTCGCCGCCGCCGACGGCAATGGGGCTGTACCAGGCAAGCAATCCCGCCCCGGCGCCGACGATTGCGCCGGTGGCGCCCTTCGGCCAATTGCGGGACCGCTTAAACAATCGCAGCGAAGAGATCAAGCCGACGTTGAACAACACGCCGAGAACTCCGGCCGCCAGCCCCAGTATCAGGTATTCCGGCAAGACCATGGCTGGAGTCATGCCCAACGGATTGACGTTAAAATCGGTCGCTCCGCCGATCCACGCGCTGGGCGCGGCCCGCAGCACGACGGTGCCCGTGATGCACGCGATCAGTGATGCACTGAACACCCGGGCCGAGAAGCGGTGCAACAGTTCCTCCATGACAAACAGCGATGCCGCCAACGGTGCGTTGAACGCGACGGCAAGACCGGCGCCGGCGCCGGCGGCGATAAGCGTCCAGGGCTCGGGGATGAACCGGCGGAGCATGTCGCTGACGAGCCGGCCGATCGTGCCGCCCATTTGCACCGTTGGCCCTTCGCGCCCCAGCGCCATGCCGCTACCGATGCTCAGCGAGCCGCCGAGAAATTTGACCGGCAGGATCAGACTTTCGGCTGGCCGCAAATGGGCGCGAAGCACCGCTTCGATGCGTGGGATGCCGCTGCCCGCGGTGTGGGGCGCCAACCTCCGCGTCAGCCATAGCCCAAGCCCGCCCCCCGCTGCGCAGACGCACATTGGCAGCAGCCAACTCAGCGACGGCAGTTGGGCGGCGGAAAACGCGAGCAATTCGAGCCGGAAGCCGGCTGCCCACACCAAGGTCGCGCGGAATGCCGCCCCCACCACTCCCGCCAGGGCGCCGACCACTGCCGCCACGACCATCAGCGTCAGCCATTGGAGCGGCTGGCTCGGTAACGCGTCGTCGGACTCGGAGGCCGGCACCGCCAGCTTTTCCATCGCGGCGGCGGCTGGTCGCGGCGGCCCAACGCCAGCCGGCTCGCTGGGCGGCGGTTTTGCAGACGAAACCGCCTGAGGATCGTCAGAATGATCGGCAGCTGGAGACCGCGGTTCCGGCATCGGCGTAAAGCCCTATTTGGATTTGCTCGGCAATTACTTCGGGGTGTGGCACTGGCAATCGCAGCCTGCCGGTGTCGAACCGCCCCACGGCGTCCCACTGGCAGACTGCGCTTTGCCAGTGGCACACGCCGACCGTGGCACACGCCGCCACTCGTTTATCGCGCCGCGGCGTGTGGTTCCGAACTGCCGGGCCCCGGCGGTGGACCGAGCGGTTGCGGCGGCGTGGGGGGCGGCGTGAGCGATTGCGGTGCGAGCGGCTTGGTGCCCGGCAGCTTTGCCTCCGGCGGAATTGGTTCGGCCGGCTCGCCGATCATGCGTTTGAACGTTTCGGCGTCCAAGGTTTCGCTTTTCAAGAGTTCTTGCGCGACCGACTCCAATTGGTCGCGGTGGGTGGTAAGAATTTCTTTGGCGTCGGTGTAGCGCTCGTCCAGCATCCGCTTTACTTCGTCGTCGATCTTGCGAGCGGTGTCTTCACTGCAATCACGCTGCAACGAGCCATCTTGGCCCGGCAGAAACATCGGCCGATGCTCGGCGCAATGCACCAGCCCGACCGATTTCGACATGCCATACATGCAGACCATCTGCCGGGCCAAGGAGGTCGCCCGTTCCAAATCGTTTTCCGCTCCGGTGCTGACTTCGCCGAAGCAGATTTCCTCGGCAGCGCGGCCGCCGAGCATTCCCTTGATGCGATCCACGAGCGCGGTTTGCGTCATCAGAAAACGATCTTCGGTGGGTAGCTGCAACGTGTAGCCGAGCGCTGCCCGGCCGCGCGGCACGATGCTGATCTTGTGGACGGGGTCGGCATATTTGCTGTAGGCGCCGACCAGGGCGTGGCCCGTTTCGTGGTAGGCGACGCGGCGTTTTTCTTCGTCGTTGAGCCGGCGGCTTTTGCGCTCCGGGCCGGCCACGACTTTTTCGACTGCGTCGTCGAGATCTTTTTGCGTGATCTGCTTTTCCCGATTTCTTGCCGCCAGCAGCGCGGCTTCGTTGATCGCGTTGGCCAGATCGGCGCCGGAAAAGCCGGGGGTGCCTTGCGCGATCGTCCGCAGACTGACATGCTCCGCCAGCGGCAATCCGCGCGAGTGGACCTTCAAGATCGCCTCGCGGCCGTCGAGATCGGGCAGATCGACGATCACTTGCCGGTCGAACCGTCCGGGGCGCAACAGCGCATGATCGAGCACTTCCGGCCGGTTGGTTGCCGCCAGCAAGATCACGCCGACATTGGCCTCGAAGCCATCCATCTCGACGAGCAATTGATTGAGCGTCTGCTCGCGTTCGTCGTTCACCGCGCCGACGTGCACGCTGCGCTCGCGGCCGATCGCATCAAGTTCGTCGATGAAGATGATGCAGGGCGCTTGCGCTTTGGCCTGCACGAACAGATCGCGGACTCGCGAAGCTCCGACGCCGACAAACATCTCGACGAAATCGCTGCCACTGATCGAGAAAAACGGCACGTGGGCTTCGCCCGCCACGGCCCGGGCGAGCAATGTCTTGCCGGTTCCGGGCGGGCCGACCAAGAGCACCCCCTTGGGGATTTTGGCCCCGAGTGCCGAGTATCGCGACGGATTTTTCAGAAAATCGACCACCTCTTCCAGTTCGAATTTGGCTTCGTCGCAGCCGGCGACGTCGTTGAACGTCACGCCGGTGTCGGTGTCGGCGATCAGCCGGGCGTTGCTCTTGCCGATTCGCATGACGGCCTGTCCCGCGCCCGCCATCCGTCGCGACAAAAAGATCCAAAACAAGAACAAAAGGCCGATTGGCAGAATCCAGGAGACGAATAGCGTCGAAAGAAATCCGGGGCGAACGCCTTTGAATTTCACACCCTGGGCCTCGAGCTGATCGACCAATTGCGGATCTTCGACGCGGACGGTGCGAAAGTCGAACGGTTCGGTTTCAGTTTTTTCCTCGGCTTTGCTCGTTTCGGGCGTTTTGGCTTTCTCGTTGGGCGGGGAAGAACTCGCGGCGGGCGATGCCGGCGGGCTCTTGGCCGGGGCGTCCCGCGCCGCGCCGCCCGGGGTGCTGGCAGGTGCCTTTTCGGTGGGAACTTGTGGCTGCTGGTTCGCCCGCTTGGGGTCAATGCGGCCGTCGATTTCAGTTTCTTGAATACTGCATTGGGCGACTTCCCCGTTGGCGAGATACGATTTGAACGTGCTGTATTCGATCGTGCGAATCGTGGCTGCACTGTACATGTCTTGCCATACCCAGAGCATCAGCAACGACACGACGATATAGCCCACCATCGGCCCCCATGCCGCCGGCGACCGCATGTCGGGCGGTTTTTTGGGGCCGGGCGACCTGGAGTTCGGCGGCCCGGAATTCGGCGCGTTCGGCGGACCCGAATTCGGCGGACTCGGCGGACCGGGGTTCGGCGCTTGCGGCATAATGGCTCCTCAAGCTATGGGGAAAACGAAGCGACAATCGCTCCACGGAAAACGCGCAATCCGTCCGATGGAGCAAATCCGATGCCGGCAATTCTAAGCGACCGCGGCCCGAAAAACATCGAGCCCGCAGCGCGAGCAAGGAAAGCGTCGTTTCTTTCTTGCTTGCGCTGCGGGCTCGGGCGGCCGGTTTCAGGACGCAAACTGCAATTGCATACCGCTTCGATCCGGCCGCGTCACTTTTCGTCCGGCTCTTCCAGATACGTGTATCCGCCCAGCCCTTCTTCATAGAACTTCAGAAAGCGGCCCGCTTGCTCATAGCCGATCCGACCATCGCGGACTGCCATTTCCACCGCGTCGCGCAATTTGCGCACCAACACGTTTGGATCGAATTCCACGTAATCGAGCACCTCGCGCACGGTGTCGCCCTTGATCACCGCTTCGAGCACCACCTGGCCATTCTCATCCTGGCTGATGTGCACCGCATTGGTGTCGCCGTAGAGATTATGAAGATCGCCGAGGATTTCTTGATACGCCCCGATCAGAAAGGCGCCGAGATAATACGGCTTGCCTTCATAGGGATGCAGCGGAAGCGTGCGCTTCACGTCGCGGCGATCGATGAATTGATCGATCTTGCCGTCGGAATCGCACGTGATGTCGCCCAACACCGCGTTGCGCGTCGGCCGCTGCTTGAGCCGATGGATCGGCAACACGGGGAACAACTGCTTGATCGCCCAACTGTCGGGAATCGATTGGAACAGCGAAAAATTGCAGAAATACGTGTCGGAAAGAAACGAATCCAAGCCCTCCAATTCCTCGGGCATGAACTCCAGATGCTTTGCCAGCCGGCGAATCTTGTGGCAGATCGCGAAGTACAAATTTTCGACGCTGCTCCGCTGATCGAGCGGCAAATAGCCGTTGGTGAACAGGCTCATCGCCGAGTCGAGCGCTTGCTGAGCGTCGTGGTAGCTCTCCAGTAGATTGCGGACCGTGAGGTTTTGATACGTCTCGAGCATATCCGCTAGCGGTTGCTCGACATCCTCGGCCAGCGCCGGCGGCACGCCGTTTTCCCCTTGCTCTGAAACGCCGAGCACCCCGAACACCAACACACTGTGATACGCCACCACCGCCCGACCGCTTTCGGAGATGATCGTCGGATGCTTTACTCCGGCGTCTTCGCAGGCGCGGTGCACGTGATACACCACGTCGTTGGCGTATTCCTGCAGCGTGTAGTTGACGCTCGATTCGAAATTGGTTTGTGAGCCGTCGTAGTCGACGCCCAAGCCGCCGCCGACATCGAGATATTCTAGCCCCGCGCCGCGGCGGGCCAGTTCGGTGTAGATCCGCCCCGCCTCGCTGAGCGCCGCCTTGATCTGGCGAATATTGATAATTTGGCTGCCTTGATGGTAGTGCAACAGCTTGAAACAGTCGGCCATGCCGCGGCGCTTGAGTTCTTCCAGCCCACGAAGAATCTCCGTGACCGTCAGACCGAATTTCGAGCGAAACCCGGCCGACGATTGCCAGCGCCCCGAACCACGGGCCGCGAGCTTGACGCGCATGCCGATGGTCGGCCGCACGCCGATCTTCTCCGCATAATCGAGAATCAGACCCAATTCGGTATATTTTTCGACGACGGGAATGATATTCCGCCCGATCTTCTGGGCGAGCATTGCCGTCTCGATGAATTCGGCGTCTTTGAAGCCGTTGCAGATGATGGGCGTCTCGTTGGAAGCCATCGCCACAACGGCCAGTAGCTCCGGTTTGCTGCCGGCTTCGAGGCCGAACTTGAATGGCCGACCGAATTCGACCACCTCTTCGACCACCTGCCGCTGCTGGTTGACCTTGATCGGATAGACGCAGCAATAGTTGCCCTGATATTTGTGCTCGGCGATGGCGTTTTGAAATGCGCTGTGAATTTCGCGCAGCCGATGCTGCAGGATGCCGGCGAAGCGAATTAAGATCGGCAGATCGATGCCGCGAAGCTGGAGCCGATCGACGAGCTGCTTCAAGTCGATCGGCTTCGTGGCATCCTTATTCGGCAGAACGCAGACATGGCCGGCCTCGTTGATATTGAAGTACCCATTGCCCCAGCGGGCGACTTCGTACAACTCGGCTGCATCGTCGACCGTCCATGGTTCCACCTCGAGTTCGATCATCTATCCGGTTCTCCGAACTTAAACCACGAATCGTCGAAACTACTCCGCGCGGGCCTACGCCGCGGCAAGCAAGCGCCCGGGCAATCGCCGATCACCGCTGGCGCGGCAAAACATAATGCATTCTAGCCGCTGCTGCGAACGATGGTATCCCGAAGTGAGCCGAGACCGAGCGATTTTTTCGCTGCCAGGGTGGCAGCGATACCCAGCGGAAGAAACGCTATGACGAAAGACGGGCGTGCATCCGGATGCCTTGGCTGCCGCCCCGATCACCTTGGCTGAATCGCTTCCCAATCGACATGGCCCGTGCAAGATTGGAGTTCGCGCTCCGAGGTCGAGCGAAACAGGAACAAATTCGGAGTTAGCCTGCGGTTCCGAAGATAACGGAGCTTTTGGGGCACTCCAAAACGCGGGCCGTTGGCGGTATCATGGTTCCTGGGCTCGTCCGCTGGCTTTCGAACCATTTCGGGCCTTAGGCTCGGCCGAAAAGGAACTTCTCCACCGACCCCTCTCCCCTTACGGGAGCGGGCAGAGTGAAGGGTTCGAAAAGCGGAAGCTGTTTTTCGGCCGAGCCTTAATTGGCCAAAGAAGGCGCTGCGGCAGTCGATCGCGCCCGCTTTCACCTCTCGGACAGCAAGCATGATGAAGGGCATCAACCGCGTCAGCATTGTCGGCTGGAGCCTGTTGCTCGTGGGAATATTGCTGCTCGCTTGGCAAACGGCCAGCGGCGGCCGGCCCGATTGGCTATTTAGCGTCGCTATCACATTCCTGATCGCCGGATCGGTGCTGCGGGTTTACGGCAAGTACGGGCCGAGCCGAAGATAGCGGCATCGTGTGCCCGTGGATCGTGTGTCAGGGTGCAAGGAAATCGCGCATGTCGAAAGGCCACATTCACTCGGACCTGCCGCCCCCTTATCCGCTAGCGATGGTCATTTGCGACGCGATTTGGCGCGATCCGGCGACAGGAAAGCGATTCTTGCTCGGTAGTTTCTCGGTCCTGCACGCGACGCAATTTCCGATTTTGCACGCTTCGATGGCCGTACACGTGGCATTAACCAACGGCCATGGCCGGATGCCGATTCAGATTCGGCTGGTGGACGATGAGGAATCGCGTGATGCGCTCTGGCTTGCGGAGGGTGAGGTGGATTTTCCAGATCCTCGCGGGACGGTGGAAATCGACTTCATGCTGCCCCCTGTCGGATTTCCCGTGGCTGGTGTCTACCGCTTTCAATTCTTCGCCGGCGGCCAATTCTTGATGGAGCGGCGAATCTTCGTGGAACAGGTGGCGTCGGTCAGGTGAGACCGAGTGCTTCTCGTTTAGCGGCAATCGGGCCGAAGTGCGATCCGACGGTAGTGTTGTGTCTCCTATGGAGGTGGTGCAGTTGAGCAGTTCCCCGCAATTTTGCAGGCTGGCTCGCGAACGGAAAACCACAGAGCGACCATGCGGCGTCGCCGCGACCAAAGTAGCAGGCAGACTCCGTGTGCCGTCTGCGCTGCTCCGTGCGCAATGCGCCGCGGTGCGCCGACGGCACACGGAGTGTGCCTACTACGATAGAAACACTTTCGTCGATCCTTACAAAGAATTCATGTGTTCGTGGCATGGAGAACACCGAAAACAGCAGAAAGCATCCGAATGGGTGAGCAAAACCCATGACGGCGGCGGTAAAAAACATCGACATTTAACCCGGTTTTGTCGTCTCGGCGTTCTCGGCGACTCGGTGGTGAGAGAGACGCCGGCGAGGCGTGTTTGATATACCAGCGGGTTCGCAGATACTGCAGTGGACATCGATTATGACTGAACTTCCGCAAATGTTTCGCCTGCGACAGATGTGGCAGCGGCCGCGAGTCGACGACGTCGCCGCCGGCGCCAGAGAGCAATTGCAGCGTCTGGAGCTCGGGGCGAAAATTCGACCAGGACAAACCGTTGCCATCACGGCCGGCAGCCGCGGCATCGCTCAGATCGCGGTGATTCTGCGCAGCGTCGTCGAGCATTTGCGTAGCCTGGGGGCCGAACCGTTTCTCGTTCCCTCAATGGGGAGCCACGGAGGGGGCACCGCGGCCGGGCAACGACGCGTCATCGAATCGTACGGAATCACGGAAGCGTTTTGCCGCTGCCCGATCCGCGCCGATATGGAAACCGTGGTCGTCGGACAAGCGGAGCAAGGTTTTCCGATCCATTTCGATCGCATCGCTCGCCAAGCCGATCACGTTTTTCTCTGCGGCCGCGTCAAACCGCACACGATGCTCGCCGGCCGTTATCAAAGCGGGTTGGTGAAAATGCTCTTGATCGGCTTGGGCAAACAGAATGGCGCGCAAGTCTACCATCGAGCAATGCTCGATTTTGGCTTCGATGCTTTCGCGCCGGCCGTGGCGCGGCGATTGATGCGCGAGTGCCGGATCGTCGCGGGCCTCGCCGTGCTCGAAAATGCGTACGACGAAGTGGCTCAGCTCGTTGCCCTGCGGCCTGAAGAGATCGAAGCCCGCGAGCCGGAACTACTTCGGCAAGCGATCGCCTGGATGCCGCGGTTGCCGTTCAACGCCGCCGATGTGCTCGTGATCGACGAGATCGGGAAAAATATCAGCGGATCGGGGTTGGATACGAACGTGGTCGGACGAAAATTCAACGACCATGCCGCCGCAGCCGACGAATTGCCCAAGGTTCGGCGGATCATTGTCCGCGGGCTAACGGCCGCGACGCAGGGTAACGCCGTCGGACTAGGCATCGCCGAGTTTTGCAAAACCCGCATCATCGAGCAAATGGACCGGCAGGCCACTTGGCTCAATGCTCTTGTGGCCGGACACGTTTCCGCGGCCATGCAACCCTTGCATTATGCCACCGATCGCGAGCTGCTGGCCACGGCACTTTCGACGCTTGGCTTGGTCGCACCGCGCGAAGCCCGAGTGATGTGGATCAAGAACACGCTCGATCTATCCGAGTTGGCCTGTTCGGCGGCGTATTTTGAAGAGGCGTCGAGCCGGGGCGATTTGCAGATTCTGGGCGCTGCGGGCGAAATGCCCTTCGACGCCGTCGGAGATCTTCCGGCCGCCGGCGTGCAGGGGTCGTTCTCGGAGTAGGAACGCGATCATCTATCAGACGAGTCGCCATGGCAGGGGTGGCGACGCGTGGCACCGGGGCTCCCTCGCTTACGCCTCGCGCCTAGTGTTGCGTCAGCGCTGTAGTTTGGGATGGTCAAAGCGATTCGCCCAACGATTTGCCGCCTCACTACCGACCCACGATCCCAAATCTTTGGCGCAACACTAACCCGAAGCGTTAGCGAGGGAGCGCCGCAACGGCGGCATCGTCTCGCTGCAGGCGGCACAGCCGGATGCACATTGGATCAATGCGTTCGTGATGGCGACCCCGCAACGGAGCACATCCTCGCTTACGCTTCGGGCTAGTTTTGCGTCAACGCCGGAATTTGGGATGGTCAAAGCGATTCGCGC